>NZ_JBEZMA010000018.1:0-130239 GCF_040652415.1 Streptomyces sp. NPDC048255 | reverse complement strand
ACAAACGCGACTACATCTTCAACGGCACCCTGGCCACAGCAGCCATCGTGATCTGGCTCCGCGACCTCATCAAAGAGCCATCAGACACGGCCTAGTCCTCGGCGCGCGCGGTCACCGCCGCGTCGGTGCGGTCGCCGAGGAACTCGTACCAGCGGCGTTGCAGGCACAGGTAGCGGGTGTCCGCCTCGGCGAGGTCGAGGAAGGAGCCGATCGTCGTGCCCAGGCGTTCGCCGAGCCCGGCGTCGAGGAGGGATCCGTCGTCGGAGAAGGCCTGGTGGGCCATGGCGAGGCTGAACATGTCGGGGTAGACCCGGGCGCCCAGGTGTTCCAGCGGGATGCGCAGGGCCCACAGTCCGCGGTTGCCGCCCACCATGGACGGGGACGCGGAGACCAGTAGCGTCTGCTGGTCCTTGAACGGCTGGGGGCGGAAGCGGGAGACCCAGTCGATGGCGTTCTTCACCACGCCGGAGACGGAGGCGTTGTACTCGGGCGCGGCGATGACCAGGGCCTGGGCCGCCTCGATCCGGTCGCGCAGCGCGAGCGCCCCCTTCGGCGGCCCCTCGTCGGCCTCGGCGTCCCCGTCGTACGGGGGCATGGCGAAGTCGCCGAGCGTCGCGGGGTCCGCGTGCGCGCCGGCCCGGGCCACCAGGCTCGCGACGAGGGCGGCCAGCCGGGCGTTGACCGAGCCGGTGCGGGAGGACCCGGACAGGACGAGCACGCGCAGCGCGGAACGGGCGTGCTCGCCGTCGTGCGGGCAGCCCGGATCGGCCGGGAAGCGGTCGTTCTCGTGGTCGGTGGAGGTCACTGCGTCTCCTGCTCTTCGCTCTGGGGGGTCGTGCACGCGGCCGGGTCACGCGCACCCGCCGGATCGCCCGGCCATCGGATGGCTCAGCCGCCGGACCGCTCACCCGCCCGGTCGCGCACGCGGCGGGACCCGCACACGCGGTGTGCGGGTCCCGGCCGGGCCGCTCGGGTCACCTCTTGCCGGGGCTCTCCCAGCGGTAGAACTCGTTCGCCATCGCGTCCTTAGGGCTGCGCCACGTGTCCGGGTCGTGCGGGCTGATGTAGGCGGTGAGGCGGTCGCTGAGGTCACGGAACTCCGGGTGGCCGGTGACCTGCGCGATGGCGGGTCCCGGTGGCCTGTCCGCGTCGATGAGGTGGAGGTACACGTCGCCGAACTGGAACAGGCTGCGGCGGGTGACGCCGACCAGGTGCGGGAGTTCGCCCGCGTCCGAGGCGGCGAACAGGTCGGCGATGTGCGGTGCCGATTCCGGCGCCATCCGGGCGACGATGAGAGCGCGGTGCATGGGGGACATCCGGGGTGCTCGCCTTTCGTTTCAGAGTCGGCTGACGGCGGGGGCGCGGTTCTCGCGTTCGCGCTGCTCGATCTTGTCCCGGATGAGCGCCATCTGGATCGGGGAGTTGCGGTTGATGTTGTCGGTCATCCAGGCGTCGTCGACGGGCGCGTCGGGCTTCATCGCGAAGTCCTGAGTCCACTTCATCCGGGTGCCGCCCGGCACCTTGAAGTACTGCCAGTGGATGTCCATGTGCGCGAAGGGGCCGGTCTCCACGCGACGGGCGCGGACGGAGAGGCTCGCGCGGTCGACGGTGCGCTCGGAGACCCAGCTCCACACCTTGCCGTTCTCGTCGGGGTGCATGGTCAGGCGGAAGCTGGTCGTGTCCCCCTTCTGCTCGAGGATCTCCAGCGAGGCGTACTCGCTGAACAGCTGCGGCCAGCTGGGGAGGTCGTTGGTCATCTCCCACACGACGTCCACGGGCGCGTTGACGGTGATCTCGTTCTCGGTGTGGCCGGCCATCTCAGGCTCCTGTCATGAGGCTGTTGTTGACGAGGTCGAGGAACTCTCGGGGGGTCTTGCAGCGGTCGGCGTCGGTGGGCAGGGCCCGCCCGCGCCGGTTCTCCAGCTCGCCGACGATGCCGAGCAGGCCCAGCGAATCGAGGCCGTACTCTTCGAAGGCGGAGTCCGGTCGGTCCGCCATCTGGGCGGGGTCGACCGTGATGCCGGCGGTCTTCATCAGGGCCGCCAGCTCCTCCATGGTCAGTCGGTCCGACATGGTGGCTTCTCTCTTCCTACGAGGGGACTGCTCCTGCTGCTCCTACGCGGCCGCGCCCTTGCGCAGGACGAGCGCGGAGTTCGAGCCCATCCGGCCGCGGCTCAGCACGAGCGCGGTGCGCAGTCCGGCGGGGCGGGCCCCGTCGGTCACCAGGTCGATGTCGTGGCACACCTCGAAGACGTTCGGGGTCGGCGGGATGACGCCGTGCTCCAGTGCCAGGACCGCGGCCGCGGTGTCGAGGGACGGCGCCGCGCAGTACGCCCGGCCGGTACCGGTCTTGGGCGCCGTCACCGGCACCTTCCGGCCGTGCGCACCGAGCGCGTCGGCGAGGGCGGCCACCTCGGCGGCGTCGGCCTCCGGTGTCCCGAGGGCGTCGGCGAAGACCACGTCGATCTCCTCGGGGGCGCAGCCCGCTTCGCGGAGCGCGCCCCGGATCGCGTGGGCCAGTCCCTCGCCGGAGGCGTCCCGCCGCTGGGTGCCGGTGAAGGTCGCGGCGTGGCCGGCCAGTTCGGCGCGTACGGTTGCGCCCCGGCGCAGGGCCGCGGTCTCCGCCTCGACGACGAACATGGCGCCGCCCTCGGCGGGGACGTAGCCGCAGGCCTTGGCGGTGAACGGCCGGTAGGCGCGCTCGGGTTCGTCCCGGGTGCTCAGCCCCTCGTACTCCAGCTGGCAGACGATGGAGTACGGGGCCAGGGGCGCCTCCGTGGCCCCGGCGAGCATCGCCCGGCTGCCCTGGCGGATGGCCCGGGTGGCGTGGGCGAAGGCGTCCAGCCCGCCGGCCTCGTCGCTGGCCACCACCCCGCACGGGCCCTTCAGGCCGCGGCGGATGGAGATCTGGCCGGTGCTCGCGGCGTAGAACCAGGCGATGGACTGGTAGGGGCCGACGTAGTGGGGTCCCTGTTCCCAGAGGTGCTGGAGTTCGCGCTGCCCGAATTCGCCGCCGCCGGATCCGGCGGCCGTGACCACCCCTACGGAGAAGGGGTCGCCCTCGTAGTCGGCCCGGCCGAGCCGGGCGTCCTCCAGCGCGAGGTCGGCGGCGGCGAGGGCGTGGTGGGTGAACCGGTCGGTCTGGACGAGGAAGCGGTCCTCGACCATCGCGCCGGGATCGAAGCCCCGGACCTCGCCCGCGACGCGGAGCGGCAGGTGTTCGCAGCCCGCCCGGGTGACGCGGTCCAGCACGCTGACCCCGGACTGGGTCGCCTTCCAGAAGGCGTCGGCGCCGATGCCGTTGGGCGCGACGACCCCGATACCCGTGATGACCGTACGGCTGGTCACGAGACCTCCTCCTTCGGCCGGGTCATGACCACGGCCGACTGGAATCCGCCGAATCCGCTGCCGACGGAGAGCACATTGCGCAGCTTGCGACCGCGGGCGGTGCGGGGCACGTAGTCCAGGTCGCACTCGGGGTCCGGGGTCTGGTAGTTCGCCGTCGGCGGCACCACCTGGTGGGTCATCGCGAGGACGCAGGCGGCCAGTTCTATGGCCCCGATGGCGCCGAGGGAGTGGCCCACCATCGATTTGATGGAGGTCATCGGCGTCTTGTAGGCGTGGTCGCCCAGGACCCGCTTGACCGCCGCCGTCTCGTGGCGGTCGTTCTGCTTGGTCCCGGAGCCGTGCGCGTTGACGTAGTCGATGTCGGTGGCGTCGATCCGGGCCTGGTCCAGGGCGGTTTCGATGGCCCGGGCCATTTCCAGGCCCTCGGCGGTCAGCCCGGTCATGTGGTGGGCGTTGCCGAAGGTGGCGTACCCGCCGATCTCGCAGTAGACGGTCGCTCCGCGGGCGCGGGCGTGTTCCAGCTCCTCCAGTACGAGGACGGCGCCGCCTTCGCCGAGCACGAAGCCGTCCCGGTCGGCGTCGAAGGGCCGTGAGGCGTGGGCCGGGTCGTCGTTGTTCGGCGAGGTCGCCTTGATGGCGTCGAAACAGGCCACCGTGATGGGCGATATGGGTGAGTCGGAGGCGCCTGCGATGCAGACGTCCATCCGGCCCTCCGCGATGGAGTGGACGGCGTACCCGATGGCGTCGAGGCCGGAGGTGCAGCCGGTGGAGACGGTCTGCACCGGGCCGCGCGCCCCGGTCTGCTCCGCGACGGCGGAGGCGAGGGTGGCGGGCGTGAACGCCCGGTTCAGGTGCGGCCCGGCGAGCTTGTGGTCCACGTCCCACCAGGAGCCGGACTGGCTCACGGCGACGTAGTCGTGCTCCAGACGGGTGGTGCCGCCGACGGCGGTGCCGAGGGAGACTCCCGTCCGCCAGGCCTCGTCCGTGGTGAGGTCGAGTCCGGAATCGCGTACGGCCTCCCGGGCGGCGACCAGGGCGAACTGGATGTACCGGTCCGCCCGGGCCGCCTCCTCCGGGCCGAGGCCGTGCGCGGCGGGGTCGAAGTCGACCTCGGCGGCTATCCGGGAGCGGAAGCCCTTCGGGTCGAAGAGGGTGATCCCGCGGGTGGCCGTACGGCCGTTGGACAGCAGGTCCCAGAAGGCGGTGACGCCGATCCCGCCGGGGGCGACGACGCCGACCCCGGTGACCGCCACGCGGCGGCGCGTCACGAGACCGCTCCCGTGCGGTCGGGAGGCTGCTCCCAGGCGGTGCTCTCCGGGTGCGGGGCCTCTTCGGTGTCCACGTGGCCGAGCTCCGGGCGGGGGGCGAGCGGGCCGAGGTGGAAGACCATCCGGGCCTCGGTGTCGCCGACGTTGCGGAACCGGTGGCGCATGTTGAGCGGTACCAGCAGCCCCTGGTCGGTGCGCAGCGGGTGGGCGTCGCCGTCGAGGTCGACCTCCAGGTGCCCGCTGACCACGTACACGAACTCCTCGGAGTACGGGTGGTAGTGCTCGGCGATCGACTCACCGGGGGCCATGATCGCCAGGCCCATGAAGCCACTGGTCGAGCCCACCGAGGTCGGGGTGAGCACGGCCCTCAGATCGCCTCCGCGCCGGCGGTTGGGCGGCGTCTCGCTGAGGTCCACGATGCGTGGGCGCTGTCTGGTCATGGCGGGTTCCTCCTGGCGTGTGGGAAGCCTGGACGGGCTGGGGATGGGGGACGGGGGGAGATCAGGACTGCGCGGGTGCCCGGCGGTCGGTGATCAGGTTCATGGTGTGGTGCGCGGCGGCGGCGCGCTTGCCGGCGCCGCGGACCGTCAGCCGGTCCAGCACCGCTGCCTTGCGCGCGCCGTGGATCCCGAAGGTCGTCTCGGGCTGGGCGTCGAGCGGGCCGCGGACATCGATGAGGCGGACGACGATGTCGTCGCGCTGGAAGATGCTGCTGCTCCGAACGGTGGTTTCCGGGCGGTGCGCGGCGGCCTCGTCCTGCCGTGCGAGGAACCTGGCGAGCGCCTGGCCGCAGCCGGGCTTGGCCGGGTAGAAGACGGCGTGCCGCGTCACCTCGGCGGATTCCGGATCCGGCTCGGCGATGTGGTGGACCGCCGGGAGCGCGGCGCGCATGAAGAACATCCGCGCGGACTCCGGATCGTTGAGGTTCCGGTCCTGTTCCAGGTAGGGGTTGATGGCCTCCTCCACGGCCCGCACCTCGGGCTGTTCCGATACGTGGCGCAGGGCCGCCGTCAGGTCGCCCTGTACCTCCACGGTCCGCACGACCCGGTTGCCGTGCATGAACAGCGAGGTGCGGCAGAGCCGGGTGTGATCGTCCACCCGGGCCGCCGGGGAGGCGTAGTCCGAAAGGATGGCGGCGACCGTCTTCTCGCTGCCCGGTTTCACCGTGAAGGTGAGGGCGTGGCGCACGATGCCGGCGCCGAGCCGGGGGTTGCTCTGGAGCCGGGCGGTGGAGGGACGGGCGGCCTGGTCGTAGCCCCGCCCGGTCTCCCGCAGCACCGTGAACTTGAGCGGGCGCATCGACCTGGCGCAGGCGCCCAGCGGCTTCACCTGTTCGGCGTGGTGCTCGCTGTTCACCCAGGCGAGGTACTGCGGCGCGCTTTCCCACTCGCTGGTGATGAGCCACTGCGAGGGGTTCTCGAAGGACTGGCACAGCTGGTCGCTGATGTGGCCCGGAACCGACGCGATGTCGTGGCGGAGCTGTTCGTACGCCTCGAAGAACCGCTGCTGGGCCCCCTCGTGGAGGTCCATCAGCAGTACGACCCGGAGCATGGAGCCGTCGAAGGCTGACTGCGACACCCGTTCGGACAGGGTGGTTGTCATCTACTCACTCCTTCGTGAGGGGGTGGAGATCCATCGCGCACGGACCCCTCGTCCGTCATCGGTGGCGTCTGCCCGGGCCGGCCGCCGCCTCGCTCGGGCAGAGCGGGCCGGCACATCTCAGGGGGAGCCGCTGTCGCTCATCGTCGTCCGACAGGGCAGGTACCGCTACATGTCCGGATCAAGCGGGTGACAACCGGCGAATCGCCCGGGCCTGGCCACCGATCGGGGGCATAAAGACTCCACTCCCCCACACAGAAAACAGGAGCCCGCAGCTGATGGAAGACAAAGCCGATGTTCGCGTACCGGTTCTCGTCGTGGGCGGCTCTCTCGTGGGCCTGTCCACCTCGCTGTTCCTGAGCCGTCTCGGAGTCAGGCACCTGCTCGTCGAGAAGCACTCCGGAACCTCCGCGCATCCGCGTGGCCGCGGCATCAACGCACGGACCATGGAACTCTTCCGTACGGCGCAGGCGGAGGGCGCGATCCGCCAGGCAGCGGCCGTACTGGAGGGCGTCCAGGGCATTCTGCAGGCGCAGTCGCTGACGAGCGGCGACCGCAACTGGCTGATCAAGGAGATCGACCCCTCCGGTGCGCTGCGCCGCTTCAGCCCGACCGGCTGGTGCCTGTGCAGCCAGAACAACATCGAACCGGTCCTGACGTCACAGAGCCGCGCCCAGGGCGCCGAGGTGCGCTTCTCCACGGAACTGATGAGTTTCGACCAGGACGACACCGGGGTGACCGCCCTGGTGAAGAACCGCAAGACCGGTGAGCACAGCACCGTGCGCGCCGACTTCCTGATCGCGGCCGACGGACCGCGCAGCCCCGTCAGGGAGCAGCTGCGCATCCCGCAGACGGGCAGCGGAGAGCTGTTCCACAACGTGAGCGTCACCTTCCGCTCCGACCGGCTCATCGAGGTGCTGGGCGACCTGCGCTTCATCGTCTGCTACCTGATGCGTCCGGGCGCGGACGGTGCGCTGCTGCCGGTGGACAACAACAAGCAGTGGGTCTTCCACGCCCCCTGGCACCCGGAGAACGGCGAGACCCTGGAGGACTTCACCGACGAGCGCTGCGTGGAGCAGATCCGCAACGCGATCGGCGCGCCCGACCTGGACGTGGAGATCGGCGGCAAGGCGCCGTGGCATGCGGCCGAACGGGTGGCTCAGCGGTACTCGACGGGCCGGGTGTTCCTCGTCGGGGACGCGGCCCACGAGATGTCCCCGACCGGTGCCTTCGGTTCCAACACCGGCATCCAGGACGGGCACAACCTGGCCTGGAAGATCGCGGCGGTCCTGGACGGGTCCGCCGGGATGGCGCTGCTCGACACCTACGAGTCGGAGCGGCTGCCGGTGGCGAAGGCCACGAGCGAGCGCGCCTCGGCCCGTTCCGCGGAGCACAGCCACCCCGGGTACGCGCCGCCGCCCACCATGGGCGGCGGGCCGGGCAGCGGGGTCCTGCCCACGGCGATGGGCTACTGCTACCCGGACGGCGCGGTCGTCGGCGGCGTGCCCGGCCGGGCGATCATCCCGGACGCCTTGCGCCTGACGGGCGACACCGGCACCCGGTCCCCGCACATGTGGCTGACGAGGGCGGGCGAGCGGATCTCGACCCTGGACCTCTACGAGCGCTCCTTCGTCCTGCTCAGCGCGCCGGGAACGCCGTGGGGGCAGGCGGCGGAGCGGGCGGCCGAGCGGCTCTCGGCCCGGCTCGACGCCTACACCGTCGGCAGCGAACCCGGTGCCGACCTGGTCCAGGAGGACGGGGCCGACTGGGCCGAGGTGCACGGGCTGACGGCCGAGGGGGCGGTGCTCGTACGGCCGGACGGATTCGTGGCGTGGCGCTCGGAGGGCGCCGTGGACGATCCGGAGTCCGAGCTGTTCGACGTGCTCTCGACGGTGCTGCGCCGGACGTGACCGTCTCCCCCTGCCTTCCGCCGGCCGCGCGTGCGGCCGGCGGAAGCGGCTCAGCAGCGGATCCGGCAGCGGGTTCAGCGGCAGGCCCAGCAGCCTGCCCAGCAGCCGGCGGCCGGCCGGACGGCGGCACGCGGCCGGCCGCCAGTGGACGCGGCGTCCTTCGCCGCGTCGCGGTCACCGGCGGTCCGGCGTGCGTAGCACGCGACCACGACCGCCATCGCGGCCAGTTCCTCGGGGGCGGCCAGGCCCCTCTCGACACGCAGCAGGCTCGCTATCGGGGCATCCATCGACATCGGCACGGCCTCTCTCACGGGGGCTGCGCGTGCGCCCGGTCGCGGCGCGAGGGGCGGACCGGCTCGGCGCCGAAGCGGGCGGCACGCGGCCGGCTCGGCGCCCTGACGGGACGTGTTCCGCGTGAGCGGACCGGCCGGCGGACTGCTGTCGGGTCACCTGGACTCCTGACGCCAACGACGCTACAAGCGCGCCGCCGTGGCGGCACTCCGGCCGCGCCACCGCCGGACCGGCCGTGACCGGCCACTGGCCCCTGATCTGCCGGGGCTGCTCGGGGCATCTGTACGCCGTCCGCACCACGGACCACACGGGCGGGAACGCCGCCGGGCAGTGGGAGGTCGACCACGAGGCGCCCCCGCTGATGTGCCCGCTGGAGGATCTGCTGCCCCTGACGGGCACGGCGGTCTCCGTCCACGACCTGCCGGGAGCGCGGGAGGTCCTCGGCCCGCCCTGCTGAACACGGCGGGTTGGGCCGCACGGGTGAACGCGCGGCGGTACCGGCCGCCGCGGGCCGCCCGCGCGGTCACGGCCGAGGGACCGGCGGGGAGGGCGACGGAGCAGGCGACGGAGCAGGCGAGCGTTCAACGCGTGAACTCCCTTGGGCCACCGGTCCTTTCCCGGCTCAAACTCTTGACGCCCGTGGGGGCGGGGAGCACAGTGTCCAGCGGCGCCGCTTGAGAGCGCTCTCAAAACGGTGAGCTCCCCTGGTCCTTCCCCCCACCGCGCCTCACGGCGCCTCAGAGAGGGCACCCATGCGTGATTCATCCGGCAGGAAACGGCGTACCGCCCGGCGGGCCGTCATCGCCGCGTTCAGCACGATCGCCGTGGTGGCGGCAGCCGCCGCGGCCGTCACCCTCCCCGCGAACGCCGCGGCTCCCCCGCCCCCGGCCGGCTGGTCCCAGGTGTTCCTGGACGACTTCGACGGGGCTGCGGGGTCCGCCGTGAACTCCGCGAACTGGCAGTACACCACCGGTACGAGCTACCCCGGCGGCCCCGCCAACTTCGGCACCGGCGAGGTCGAGACGATGACCGCCGACCCGGCCAACGTCTCGCTCGACGGCGCGGGCAACCTGCGCATCACCCCGCGGCGGGACGCTGCCGGCAACTGGACCTCGGGCCGCATCGAGACCAAGCGGGCCGACTTCCAGCCCCCGGCGGGCGGCACGCTGCGCACCGAGGCGCGCATCCAGATGCCGAACGTCACGGGACCGGCGGCCAAGGGCTACTGGCCGGCCTTCTGGATGCTCGGAGCCCCGTACCGCGGGAACTGGTGGAACTGGCCGGGTATCGGGGAGATCGACATCCTGGAGAACGTTCAGGGCATCAACAGCGTCTGGGCCACCATGCACTGCGGTACGAGCCCGGGCGGCCCCTGCAACGAGAAGTCGGGCCTCGGCGGGCAGCGCGTCTGCCCCGGCACCAGCTGCCAGGGCGGGTTCCACACGTACGCCGTGGAGTGGGACCGCTCGACGGCGGTGGAGGAGATGCGCTTCTCGGTGGACGGGCTCACCTTCCACACCGTCCGGGCGAACCAGGTGGACGCCGCGACCTGGACCGACGCGACGAACCACGGCTACTTCATCATCCTGAACGTGGCCATGGGCGGAGAGTTCCCCGCGGCCTTCGGCGGCGGACCCGACGCGGGCACCCAGCCCGGCCACCCCATGGTCGTCGACTACGTGTCCGTCCTGCGGTCGGGCGGAGGCACGACCCCGCCCACGACACCCCCGACCACGCCCCCGACGACCCCGCCCACCACGCCTCCCACGACGCCTCCCACCACCCCGCCGGCCGGCGACCGCGACGCGTACGCCGCCATCCAGGCCGAGTCCTACGACGGCCAGTCGGGCACCACCGAGGAGTCCACCACGGACACCGGCGGCGGCCAGGACCTCAGCTCGCTCGGCAACGGCGACTGGGCCCTGTACCGGGGCGTGGACTTCGGCACCGGCACCGCCACCCAGTTCCGCGGACGCGTGGCCAGCGGCGCGGCGGGCGGGGTCAGCGGGCTCGTCGAGGTCCGGCTCGGCAGCCGGACCGCCCCGCCGGTCGGCAGCTTCTCCGTCGCGAACACCGGAGGCTGGCAGAGTTGGCGGACGGTGCCCGCGAACATCACGGGGGTCACGGGCAGGCACGACGTCTACCTGACCTTCACCAGCGGCCAGAGCGCCGACTACGTCAACGTCAACTGGTTCGACTTCGGCCACTGACCGGCCGAGGAGGGCGCCATACGGGCCGACCCGGGCCCGGCCCGGGCCCGGCCCGGGCTCGGCCAGGTCCCAGGTGCTCTCGGCCTCAGCGGCCCGCCCGCTCCGCGCCGGTGCCTTCGCGATGACGGGGCGCCGGCGTCTGTCGGCGGGACGCTGACACCCGGTCAGCGGGGGCGCGGCGGGACCAGGCCGGCCTCGTACGCGGAGATGGCCGCCTCCACCCGGTTGCGCGCGCCCAGCTTCGCGAGCACCGCGCTGACGTGCGCCTTCACCGTGCCCTCGACCAGGTGCAGCCGGCTCGCGATCTCCGCGTTGGACAACCCCGTCCCGACTCCGGCCAGCACCTCGCGCTCCCGTTCCGTGAGCCGCTCCAGCGAGCGGTGAGGATGTGCCGCCCGGTGCGCGCGCAGCCCGGCGATGACCCGGCCGGCGACCCGCGGGGACAGGTAGGCCCCGCCGGCCCCCACCGCCCGTACCCCGTTGAGCAGTTCCCTCGGGTCGTCCGCCTTCAGCAGGAAGCCGTCGGCGCCCTCCTCCAGGGCGCGGGTGACGTACTCGTCCTGACCGAAGGTCGTCAGCATGATCACACCGACCGGCGTCGGCTCCCGGTGGAGCCGCGCCGCTGTCGTCAGCCCGTCCAAGCCGGGCATCTGGATGTCCAACAGGACGACGTCCGGCCGGTACCGGCGGGTGAGCGCGATGGCCTCGTGCCCATCACCCGCCTCGGCGACCACCTCGACGTGCGGGTCCCTGGCGAGGATGGCCCGCACGCCCGCCCGGACCATCGCCTCGTCGTCGGCCACCAGGACCCGGACCGGCCGGCTGTTCGGTGTCGTCTCTTCCACGCGGTGAGCCTACGGCCGACGCACCGCCGTGCGTACGGCGAGCCCCGCGGGTCCGCCCCTGGTCGGGGCACACCCCCGACGAAAGGCAGGACGCCGCTGCCGTTCGACCGATGGGCGCCGGCGCCGCGGACTCCTAGCGTCGCTTCCGTACGGGAAACGAGGCGGCCGCCCCGAGGCCGGGGCCGCCTCGCGTCGGCCGGTGTGCTCCACCGACGACTTCCGCGTGCTGTATTCCGCGGTCCGCGACCGACACGAAGGAACTCCGTGATCACCCTCCGAGGACTCACCAAACGCTATGGCGACACCCTCGCCGTGGACGAGCTGACACTCGATGTCCAGGCCGGCCGCGTGACCGGCTTCCTCGGCCCCAACGGGGCCGGGAAGTCCACCACGATGCGCATGATCCTGGGCCTCGACCACCCCACCCGCGGCCGGGCCCTGATCGCCGGCCGGCCCTACGCGGACCTGCGACGGCCGCTGTGCGCGGTCGGCGCGATGCTGGACGCCCGGGCCGTCCACCCGGCCCGTTCCGGCCGCGCGCACCTCGTCGCCCAGGCCCGGGCCAACGGCATCCCGGTACGCCGCGTGGACGAGGTGCTGGAGATGGTGGGCCTGACCAAGGCGGCCCGCCGGCCGGCGGGCACGTACTCGCTCGGCATGAGCGGGCGACTCGGGGTGGCGGGCGCCCTGCTCGGCGATCCGCCGGTGCTCGTCCTGGACGAGCCGGTCAACGGCCTCGACCCGGAAGGCGTGCGGTGGATCCGCCGGCTCGTCCGTGACCGGGCGGCGGAAGGACGCACCGTGTTCCTCTCCAGCCATCTGATGAGCGAGATGCAGCTGACGGCCGATCATCTCGTCGTCATCGGACGGGGCCGGCTGCTGAGCGACACCTCCATGTCGGAGTTCCTCGCTGCCGCCTCTCCCGCGTCGGCGCGCGCCGTGGTGCCCGACCCCGGGGAGCGGGCGACGCTGGTCCGTCACCTCATGACGGCTGACGGGGTGGGAGTCGAGACGTCCGCGTCCGGCGAACTCACCGTCGAGGGCCGCACCGCCGCCGAGATCGGCGACCTCGCGCATCGGTGCCGGATCCGCTTGCACCAGCTGAGCGACGTACGGGTCTCGCTGGAGCAGGCGTACATGGACCTGACCGCGCGCAGCGTCGAGTACACGACGGGCGGCAGCAGCGCGGACACGACCGCCGCGGCCGCGGCGCCGAACGAAGGGGGACGACAGTGACCACGACGACGACACCCGCCGGGCGGACGGACCCGCCCCGGGCCGTGCCCGACACCCCGGGCCGGGGCGCACCCGGTGGCTTCGCCGGGGCGATCGCCTCCGAATGGACCAAACTGTGGTCCGTCCGGGCCTCCTCCATCTGCCTGCTGGCGGGCCTCGCGATCAGCGGCATCTTCACCTACTACTACGCCTCGATCTCCCGCATCAACGGACATCCGGTCCAGCCCGTCGGGAACGCTGCGGCCTCCTCCGCCGTCCTCGTCCAGTTCGCCGTCGTCGTCCTGGCCACGGTCGCGGTGACCTCCGAGTACTCGACGGGGAGCGTGCGGGCTTCCCTGCTGTGGGTGCCCCGGCGCCATCGGGTCCAGGCGGCGAAGGCGCTGGTGGCGGCCGTGGTCGCGTTCGTCGCCGGCACCGCGTTCGCCGTCGTGGGCACGGCGGTGGCCTGGGTGGCGTTCGACGGACGGGCCTCCTTCGAGGCAGGCCCGAGCCTCCGGCAGGTCCTCGCGGTCGGTCTCTACCAGGCGTTGGTCGCCGTGCTGACCGTCGGGGTGGCGTTCGCCACGCGCCACCCGGCCGGCGCGCTCTCGATCCTCGTCACACTCCTGTGGGCGCTGCCGAGCGTGCTGCTGGGGCTCGGAGGCCCGACGCTCGCGGACGTCAACGACCATCTGCCGCACGGATCCGGAGACCAGTTCATGCGCATCGGCGCCGAGTCCCCGTACTCGCCGGTGACGTCGGTCCTGATCGTGGCGGCGTGGGCCGCGACCGCGCACCTGATCGGCCTGTACGTGCTGCGCCGCCGGGACGCCTGACCCCGCGTCGGAACCGGCCCGGGCGCCCTCACCGTGCCCACCCCCTCGTCCGGCGTCCGGGCCCGTCCCACAGAATCGACCCGGGCAGGTGAGGACATCCATCGGAAGGACGGTCGACGCGTCATGCTGCACACGCGCATACCCCCGGCCAGGTCCGTGCTCGGCGGCCTGGCCCTGTGGGGCGTGCTCGCCGCCGCCACCGGCTACGGGTTCCGGGAAGCGGGCGCGGCCTCGCTGGTCCTGGACCTGCTGCTCCCGCTGGCCGTCCTGGCGGTGGCCGTGCCTCTGTCCCGCCGCCGACCGGGGGCCGCGGTCGTCCTCGTCAACGGGCTGTGCATGCTGGGCCTGGCCGACTCCGCGACCCCCGCCAACGCCCACGTCCTGTCGCTGGCCGCGCTGAGCTGTCTGCTGGGCGCCCGGGTCGCCGCGGCACGGCGCCCGTCCCTGGTGCTCGCCGGGTGCCTCGTGGCCGATCTCGCGACGTGCGCGGTGCTGCGGACGCAGGCCGTGTGGTGGTTCTACGCGCTGACCGTGCTGCCCGCCGCCCTCCTGCTGCCGTGGCTGGCCGGACGGCACTGGCGTGGCCGACGCGAACTCGTGCGGGAGGGCTGGCGGCTGGCCCGGAGCCTGGAGGAGCGGCAGCACCTGGTCGCGGAGCGGGCGCGGCTGACCGAACGCGCGGACATCGCGGCCGACATGCACGACTCCCTCGGCCACGCCCTGAGCCTGGTCGCCCTGCGCGCCGGGGCCCTGGAACTCTCCCCGGACCTCACCGACCGCGACCGCACCGACCTCGCCGAGCTGCGCGGGACGATCGCGGACGCCGTGGAGCAACTCCAGGAGACCATCGCCGTCCTGCACGACCCGCCCGGAACGGAAACGGGTGCGGGCCTGCCCGTCAACGACACCGTGGAGGACCTCCTCGGGCGGGCGGTCGCCTCCGGGGTACCGGTGCGCTGGGAGCGGCGCGGGGCGGTGCCCACGCTGTCGCCCCTGGTCGAACGCGGGATGTACCGGGTGGTGCAGGAGGCCCTCACCAACGCCGTGAAGCACGCGCCGGACGGTGCGATCCGGGTGCGGATCACACACGAGGCCGACCGTACCCGGGTGAGCGTCGTGAACACCGCCCCGCCGGCCGGCGGACCGGCGCGCGCGGCCGAAGGCCCGGCCGCCGGCTTCGGCCGCCGGGGGCTGACAGGGCTTCGAGAGCGGGTGACGGTCCTCGGCGGCTCCTTGCGGACCGGGACGTACGAAGGCGGGTTCCGCGTCACCGCCGTCCTCCCGAACCAGGCCACGGCCCGCCCCGGGGCACCGGCCCCGGGACCCGGGACGCCCCCCGGAGCGCCGGCCGGGCCCCGAGGGCAGCACACCGGGTCCGCGTCGCCGTCCGGGACCGCCCTCCACCCGGCCCCGGACACGGACACGGACACCGTCACATCGGAGTCCGCCGAGCGGCTCGCCTCCGTTCGGAGCGCCGCCCGCCGCCGGTCCGCCGCAGCCTTCGCGGCGCCTGTCGTCGCGGCCGCCTTCTTCGTGCCCGCCGCCGTCTACCTGGCCTGGCAGCTGACGACGAGCGTGCTGCCGCCCTCCCGGTTCGACGAGCTGACCACGGGCCGGGAGCGCGCCGAACTCGTCCCTCTGCTGCCGGCCCGCGCCTACCCCTACCCGCCCGACCACGCCCGTTCCGCACCCCGGCCACCCGGCGCCACGTGCGAGTTCTACCGTTCCGGCCGCGACCTGTTGGACGAGGTCGACCTCTACCGGCTCTGCTGGTCCGGCGACACGCTGGTGGCGAAGGACACCGTGCCCGCAAACCGGCCGCTCGATCCCGGCGAACGGTCCGTGACCGGCCGGACAGGGCCTAGTTGAAGGGTTCCAGCGTCATGAAGGCCTGTTGAGGGTTGCCGTCGTGCACCAGCGACTCGTGGGCGCCCACGTCGTCGAAGGCGAAGCCGTACGCCTTACCGTCGGCCATCTGTCCGTGGATGATCCGAGAGTAGTGGTTGGTGACGGCGTCACGGTAGAAGTTGCCGCCGTTCGCATCGGGTTGGTCGGGGTTGGTCAGGAGCGTCGAGCGGTTGAAGCCCGCGCACAGGGTGCGGGAGATCGGGCCGCGGACGAGGTCGTTGGGGGCGTCCAGGAGCTTGTAGCAGCCGAAGATGCTGTCCGAGTCCGGCTTCTGGAAGCTGGTGACCACCGCTCCTGAGCCGTTGGTGAAGTTCATGACGTTGCCCGAGACGCGGCCGTAGTACTTGGTGTTCGGCTGGTTCACGAACGGCGTCACGGTGAGCGTGGAGGAGCTGTACTTGTTCCAGACCCGGTTGACGTAGTCGTTCATGACGCCGGCCGAGATGCCGCCCGCCTCGATGCCGTGACCGGGCGAGAGCGCTCGCAGCGGTGTGCCGTCGGGGCGATTCTGGATCAATCCGCCCCAGCCGGCCGAACGCAGCTGGCCGAAGACGGCGTTGTAGCCGCCCGGCTTGAGCCGACCGGTGTTCCTGACGGTGCCGTCGGCCGCCTTCACGCCCACCGCGTACGGAGCCGAGAACATGTCGACCTGGGTGCTGTTGATCCACAGGCCGGCATCGTTGAGCGTGTACTCCGACCAGTTGAACAGGATGTTGCGGTTGGGGTCGGAGGGGTTCTGCACGGCAGGCTGCACGAGGCCGCCGGTGCTGAGCTTGAAGACGATCTTCTGGCCGATGGAGAAGTAGACGCGTCCGGAGAACTTGGGCATCCGGATCGTCTTGGTCTGCCCGTTGGCCGGACCCGCGATCGCTGCGTCGGGGGCGGGGGTGGGGGGATTGCCGCCGACGGGCCAAGGGTGGAACGTGCCGTTGGCGTCGGCCCAGCCCTGCTGGCCCGTCGTGAGCAGCGTGCCCAAGTTGTAGACGTAGACCGGCTCACTGCGTCCCGAGCTGTTCTTGATCGTGAGCGGGATGGTCTCCGGTACGGCCTCTGCGGATGCCGACGGACCGAGAACCACCAGGCCGGCGGCGACGACCAGCGCGGAGACCCCGGATGCGAGCACTTTCGATAAGCGGAACACGATCTTCCTCCTTGTGGGGGGGGAGCCTGCCGATGGGAGGTGCGGCGCGCCCGCGCACTGTGGGGCGAAGCGGGGGGACGGCGGGGCGGGGATGCAGGCCTTGACGGTTGAGAGCGCTCTCAGACTCGGACCGTCTTCACCTTCTGTCAATGAACCTGACAAAGCCCGAAGAGCCGGCCTCTCCTGCCGCGGGGGTTCCGCGGCAGGAGAAGCCCAAGACCACCCGTCAGGTGCGGTACGCGAAGTAGGTCGCGTCCGGGTAGGACGCGATGATGCTCGCGAGCGACTTGCGGTACGTGTTGGTGGAGTGGTAGGTGAGATACGGCATTCCGGCGCTGCTGCGGTACGTCACCATCATGGAGTGGTCCTTGGACCCGTCCTTGTTGAAGTCCACCTGGACGATGTCACCGACGTCCGTCTGGTAGACGTTGGCCAGGTTGGCGGCCCGCTGGTTGGACAGCGTGAACCACGCCCACTCGTTCGTGCCGACCCAGGAGTCGGACTGACGAGTGCCGTCGTACCACCAGTTCCGGTAGTCCGACGTGGAGCCCGGGACGTTCTTCCAGCCGCCCGCCTTCAGCGCCTGGCTGATGAAGTTGGTGCAGTCGCCCCCGGCTCCGTTGAACTTGCGGTACGCCGGGTTGTAGTTCTTCCAGTGCTTCTCCGCGTACTTCGCCATGGCGGCGTAGTCATAGGCACCGCCGGTCTTCGCCTTGGGCTTCGGCGCGGCGGGGTACTTGGTGGAAGCGGGCGTGCCGTCCGGGTACTGCTTGCCGTCGTCCTTGACGGTGTTCACCTTGGCCGGCACGGGCTCGTTGACCGCGACGGGGCCGCTGTCCTGCGACTTGATCGACACCAGCTCCCAGCCACCGCCCCGCTTGCTGGTGAGGGTCAGCTCGTAGCGGGTCCCGATGTCGGTGGTCTCCGGCTCGTCCCCGCGCAGCTTCTTGTAGGTGAGCGTGGTCTGCTCGGTGACCTGGACGGTCGCCTTCCCGCCGGTGACCGTGGCACGGTCCACGACGACGCGGGTGTCGGCGCCCGTGTACGCCTCGCCGAGTTCCGCCAGCCGCGCCTTGCGGGTCCGCAGCGACTGGAGCCCTGCGTCCTCGTCCTTCTTCAGCTGGGCCGACATGCGGGTCTTCGTGGCGCCCTGGCCGGAGCCCTGCTTCCCTGCCTGGTCCTCGACCAGCGCCTGGGTGCGCTGGGAGAGCACGTCGTCGGCCATGCGGGCGAAGGTGTCGGTGGTGGCACGGTCGGCCGCTGCGGGCCCGGATCCCGCACTCGCGGAGTAGGCGAGCATGCTGCCGGACACCAGGGCCACGGTCAGGGCCGCGATGGCGGCGGGCCTGAACCTCTTAGGTATCACTGTGTTTCCCCTTGTCACCCGGTCCACACGAACCGGGGGACGGAAATCTTCGCACAACTGGGCGACCCCCTCGTCTCGTTCCGCTTCCGCTGCGGCCGACCGGCGGGAATCGCCCCGCACGCCGGGCGGCCCGCCTCCGCATGGCCGCCGGGACCGCCCCCGGAGCGCGCGGCGGGATGCGGGCCACCACCTGGCGGGCCGCACAGCGAGTGCCTTTAGGGTGGGCGGGAAAGCACAGCACAGGGGGGCATTCGGAGTGGGCAGGAAGGATACAGCCGCAAGAGGACGATCTCGGGGCAGGCGGGCGGCCCCGGAGAGCAGCGGCGGAGCACGGTCCGGACGCCGCGGGAAGTCCGGGGCGCGCCGCCGTCCGCGGGCGGGGGCCGGCCGGCTCGGCGCCCTCGCACCGGCCGCCGCCGCGGCGCGTACGCAACTGCGGCGCCTGCGGCCCGCCTTCCCCCGGCCGGGGCGCAGCGGCTGGCGCCGGTGGATACCCTCGTGGCGCCAGTGGCTCGGCGTCTGCCTGTACGCGTTCATAGGCCTGACGGGCGTGGTCACGTACGCGTACGCGACCACGGACATTCCGGACGACCTCAACTCGTTCGCCACACAACAGGACAACGTCTATTACTGGGCCGACGGCTCGACGATGGCCCGGACGGGCTGGGTCAGCCGGCAGGAGATGCCGCTGGACAAGGTGCCCGCCAAGGTCCAGGGAGCAGTGCTCGCGGCCGAGAACGCGGGCTTCTACTCGGATCCCGGAGTCTCACCTTCGGGTGTCCTGCGCGCCCTGAGTGCCGCGGCGACGGGCGGCGAGACCCAGGGCGGGTCCACCATCACGCAGCAGTACGTGAAGAACGCCTATCTGAACCAGGACCGCACCCTCTCCCGGAAGTTCACCGAGCTCCTGCTCGCCATCAAGCTGGACAACCAGCGGGGCAAGAAGGAGATCCTCCAGGACTACCTCAACACCAGCTGGTTCGGGCGCGGCACCTACGGCATCCAGCGCGCGTCCCAGGCGTACTACGGCAAGGACGTCTCACAGCTCGATGCCAGCGAGGGCGCCTTCCTGGCCTCCCTCCTCAAGGGCGCCGGGCTCTACGACCCCGCCCTCAGCAAGGAGAACCACGAGCGGGCCGTCGAACGCTGGTCCTGGATCCTGGACCGCATGGTCGAGACCGGCCAGCTCTCGCGCGCCGAGCGCGACACCTACACGCAGTTCCCCGAGCCCTCGGGCACGTCCCTCGGCGGCGCCCCCGGCGCGCAGACCGGCTACCTGGTCGAACTGGCCAAGGCCTACGCGGTCAAAGCCGGCGGCATCACGGACTCCGAGTTCGACCTCGGCGGCTACCAGATCTACACGACCTTCGACCGGGCCCGCATGACGGCCCTGACCGCCGCCGTCCAGCAGGCGCAGAAGGACTTCGACGCCGAGCGGCGTCCCGACACCGACAAGCACGCGAAGATCGGCGCGGCGAGCGTCGCCCCCGACGGGCGGCTGCTGGCCGTGTACGGAGGTCCCGACTTCCTGAAGCAGGGCTTCAACGAGTCGAACGCGACGACGATCCCGGCCGGCACCGCGTTCACCCCGTTCGTCTATGCCGCCGCGCTCGACGAAGGGGTGCTGCGCACGCGCGGCAAGGACCGTACGCCCGTCTCCCCTGCCACCACGTACGACGGCAATGACCAGGTGACCGTGCAGACTCCCGACGGCCCGTACTGGGACCGCAGCGGCAAGGTGGTGAAGGGGCAGAACGACGGTGGCCGCAGCTGGGGTCAGGTGACCTTGCGCCAGGCCGTCGCCAACTCCGTCAACACCCCCATGCTGCAGCTCGGCCTCGATGTCGGGCTCGACCGGGTGGGGACGTTCGCCGAGCGCTCGGGACTGCTCCGATCGAGCCTCGGGCCGCGGATTCCCACGTTCGCGCTCGGGGAGAACTCGACCCCCAGCGCGATCCGCATGGCCGGCGCCTACGAGACCTTCGCCGCGGACGGCATGCACACCGACCCCTACTCGGTGCTCTCGGTCACCCGCAACGGCGCCGCGCTGCCGCTCGACGCGCCGAAGCCGACCCGGGCCGTGACGGCCGAGGCCGCCCGCGCGGTGACCGACGCCCTGCGGGCCACCGTCACCGAAGGGTCGGCGAAGGCGCTGGGCAAGGCGCACCCGGGCACGGCGGGCAAGACCGGGACGACCGCGGCGAACACGGCCGGCTGGTTCGTGGCCAGCACCGGGCAGGAGTCCACGGCGGTGGTGGTCTACCGGATGTCGCTGACCGACCTGGTCCCGCTGCCGCTGCGGGGGGGGGGGGGCCCCCCCCCCCCCGCCCCCCCCCGGGGGGGGGGGGGGGGGGGGGGGGGGGCCCCCCCCCCGGGGGGTATGTCGGCGGGGGGGCGGCGCGCGGGGGCTGCGACGCCCCGGCGCGCCGGCCGGCCCGGCTACTTGATCAGCGCGGTCCAGTCCGGCGCCTGCGCCGGGTCGAGCAGGCGGAGTTGGGCCAGGACCTTCGGGTCCTGTACGTCGAGCCAGTCCGCCAGCTCCCTGAACGACACGCAGCGGACGTCCTGGCGCGGGCAGACGTCCCTCATCACGTCCTCGACGGCCTTCATGTAGATGCCGCCGTTCCAGTCCTCGAAGTGGTTGCCGATGAACATGGGCGCCCGGCTGCCGTTGTACACACGGTTGAAGCCGTTCAGGTACGACATCCGGGTCTGCGTCTGCCACGCGGCGAACTTCGCCGGGTCGCCCTGGGTGCTGTCGCCCGACTGGTTGTAAAGGAAGTTGAAGTCCATGGAGAGGACCTGCACCTCTTTGCCGTGCAGAGGCAGCAGCTGGAGGGGGAAATTCCATATGTCGTCCTGCTTGGACGGCCACAGCTGGAACTCTCCCGAGGAACTCGCGTCATAACGCCAGCCGTACGGCTTGATCGCGGTCAGGAGGTTCTTCTGGCCCTCCAGGCAGGGCGCGCGGCCGCCGACCACTTCCCGGTCCGGGTCGAAAGGCAGGGGCGCCTCCTTCGTGAAACCGGTGTTGGTCTTCCAGTTCTTGATGAAGGAGTACGTCTGGTCTATCTCGCTCTTCCATTCGTCGGGGCTCCAGTCCCCGCCGCCCTTGGGCCCGCAGAAGTGCCCGTTGAAGTGCGAACCGATTTCGTTGCCGTCGGTCCAGGCGCCGCGCAGCTGCCCGAGCGTGGACTTCACGTGAGGAACGGTCGGGTACGAGATGGCGGCCGCGCCCTGACCGTGCTGCGGCGGACGGTAGAGCGTCTTCTTGTTCTCCGGCAGCAGGTAGATGCCCGTGAGGAAGAAGGTCATGTGGGCCTTGCTCTCCCGGGCCACCTGACGGAAGTGCGAGAAGAGGTGGTCCTCGCCTTCCAGCGCGCCGTCCCAGGAGAACACCACGAACTGCGGCGGCTTCTCGCCGGGCTTCAGCCGCTCGGGCTTCAGCTGTCCCGGCTGCGGCCCGGTGTAGGAGGTGGAGCCGTCTCCCAGCACCTTGACCTTGCCGTCCCAGGGCTCCTCCGCGTCCTTCCCGTCCTTCGCGGCGGCGGCTTCGTCGGCCGCACCGCCCGGGGCGGCGAGCTTCGCGTCGCGCTGGGCGGTACCCGAGGAGCCACCCAGGGTGAATGCGTACGCGGCCGCGGCGGCCCCGCCCAGGGCGATCACGGCGATGCCCGCGCCCAGGCGTCTGCGGTTGCGCGCCTTCCGGCGTACCTTGCGGGTACTCCGGGACTCCGTCCGCGCTCCTGGAGCGGCGTCCGTGTCGGTGTCGGCCATGGCAGTCGTCCCCCCTGATCACCGCAGCCCGGCCGGGTGCGCATGGTTCGTACGAATGTAGAACTTATCAGCCCTCCTTCCGCGCCCCGAGTCCCCCGTGCACGTCGCTGCACAGCCGACCCATGGCCCTGAACCAGGCAGGAAGGCACTTGAGTTGGTATCCGTCCCCGGTCGGAGCCGAGCACGGTCCGGGCCGGATACGGGTCAACGGAGCGCTCTCCGCCTTCCCGGCCGCAGCGGTTACCCTGCTGTGCGGCGAGGCGCCCGCCCGTGGACCCGCATGAGGAGAACCCGTGCCCGGACAGCGCCCTGGGGACCGCCCCACCCTGGAGGCGGTGGCGGCGCGCGCCGGGGTGTCCCGGGCCACCGCGTCCCGCGTGGTCAACGGCGGCGACGGCGTCCGCACGCACCTGGTGGACCGGGTGCGCGAGGCGGTCCGGGACCTCGGCTACGTACCCAACCCCGCGGCCCGCACCCTGGTCACCCGGCGCACCGGAGCCGTCGCGGTGATCATCGCCGAGCCGGAGATCCGGATCTTCTCCGATCCCTTCTTCTCCCGCCAGGTGCGCGGCATCAGCAAGGAGCTGACTGCGCACGACACCCAGTTGGTCCTGCTGCTGGTGGAGGACCGCGGCGACTACGACCGGATCGAGCGTTACCTGGCGGGCGGCCACGTCGACGGGGCGCTCGCGTTCTCGCTGCACACCGACGACCCGCTGCCCGCGATCGCCCGGCGCATCGGCATGCCCACGGTCTACGGCGGCCGCCCGGGCTGGACCGCCGGGCCCGGGGACCACAGCGAGGTGACCTACGTGGACGCCGACAACCGCGGGGGTGCGCGCGAGGCCGTACGGTACCTGCTGGACGGGGGCCGGCAGCGGATCGCGCACATCGCCGGCCCGCTGGACCAGACCTCGGCGGCCGACCGGCTGAGCGGCTACCGGGACGTGCTGCCGGACGCCGACCCCGCGCTGGTCGCCGAGGGGGACTTCACGGTGGCGGGCGGGGCCCGCGCGATGGCCGAGCTGCTGGACCGGGGAGGCCCGATCGACGCGGTGTTCGCCGCGAACGACCTGATGGCCACGGGTGCGCTGCGGATACTGCGGGAGCGCGGCCGCACGGTGCCCGGGGACGTGGCGCTGGTCGGCTTCGACGACGCCGAGCAGGTGGCGCAGAGCGCCGATCCCCCACTGACGACCGTACGCCAGGACATCGAGGGCATGGGCCGGCTGATGGTCCGACTGCTGCTGGGCACCCTGGACGCGGCCCGGTCCGACGGCGGCGGCGAGGCGCCCGGTTCGGTGGTGACCGCGACGTCCTTGGTGCGCCGCGGGTCGGCCTGACGGCGGAACCGGTCGAGCCACACGGGCAATACGCCCGATTTCTCCTAGTATCGGCGGGGTCCGAACCTGAGGAGTTCCATGTCCCGCGTGCAACGGTCCGCCACTTTGTCGGCATGTGTGATCATCTCCGCCCTGGCCGTGACCACGGCGTGGGCCGCTCCGGTCTCCGCCCACGGCAACGGCCACGGCCACGACGGCGCCGCCGCCGCGGCGGCCGTGGTGAGGTCCGACGAGGCCGCCGTACTGGGTACGGAGCACGCACGGGCACACGCCCGGCTCCGGCTGGCCGTCAAGAACACCGAGGGCTATCCCCAGCAGACCAGGACCGCGAGCCTGACCTCGCTGCGGGACTCCCAGCGGCAGGCCAACGCCCGGTTCGGCGCGGCGGAGTTCGGACGCTTCACAGAGTTCTTCCCCTCGCCCGACTTCGGCGTCCACGTCGCCCAGCTGGTGACGGGCAAGGTCCTGCTCTTCTCCTTCGAACGCGTGGAGGCCGACCCCACCAAGGAGACCGGCCCCACGAACACGGTCGGACGGACGAACGCGGGCCGCGCCTACCTCTGGGACCCGGCCCGCGGGACCGGGGCCCGGGCCTTCAAGAAGGTCGCGCCCCCGGTCGTGCTGATGCCCGACGGCACCCATGCCCCGCGCCCGGCGCCGTTCTTCTGCGCCGGGCACGCCTACCTCCCCAACGGGATGGTGGCCGTCTTCGGCGGCAACGTCGGGGGGAAGGGCGGCAGCGGCGCCAAGCTGTCCTTCGTGTTCGACCCGTGGACGGAGACCTGGTACCGCAACCGCGACATGGCCGTGGGCCGTTGGTACCCCTCGGCCGTGACCGGCCCGGACGGCCGGCAGATCATCATGTCCGGCCAGTCCGAGCGGGGCACGGGCACGCCCACCCCGGTGGTGGAGCGCTTCCCGGCCCTCGGACACCCCGTGCCCTGGCGGCCGTACGACATCCCCCTGGACGTCCCCTCGCAGCGGCTGCGGTCGCAGGCCCCCTTCCGCAACGACTATCCGCACCTCTTCTCGATGCGGGACGGCCTGATCTACGGGCTCGGCCGGGACGCCGACCAGCAGTGGGCCTTCGATCCGGTCAAGGACGTGCGCACCGACCTGCCCCGGCGCCCGGCCGACTTCCGCGGCTACGGCTCGGCCGTGCCGCTGCCCGCCGGGTTCCGCGGCCCCGACTCCGTCCTGGTGCTCGGCGGCGACCCGCGCGACCCGCACACGTACCGGCTGTCCGGCGGACGCTGGACCACCGAGGAGCCGAGGGCCTTCGGCCGCACCCAGGACGACACCCTGATCCTGCCGGACGGGACGCTGCTCACCGTCAACGGCGCCCTGGACACCCGGGACTACGGGAACGGGCCGTTCAACCCGAAGGCCGACCCCAAGTACCGGCAGATCGAGCTGCGCGACGCGCGGGGCCGCTGGAAGCTCGGGCCGGCCCAACGGCTGCCCCGCGGCTACCACTCCAACGCCCTGATCATGCCCGACGGCCGGATGATGGTCACCGGCGACGAGCTCCAGCAGATCGCCAACGACCCCGACATCCGGGACGGCATGGACGGCAGCATCGAGCTGTACGAGCCCGCCTACCTGCACCGGGGCAGCAGGCCCGCGCTCGACCGGGCGCCCGCGGGCGAACTCGGGTACGACACGCCCTTCCAGGTCCGGAGCTCGACCCCGAAGGCCGTCAAGCGGGCCGTGCTGCTGGCGCCGACGACCGTCACGCACTCCGTGAACACCAGCCAGCGCCATCTGGAGCTCCGCTTCACCGGGACCGACGGCGACACCATCGGGCTGCGCACACCGCCGAGCGCGGCCGACGCCCCGCCCGGCTACTACATGCTGTTCCTCCTCGACGCGAAGGGGGTCCCCAGTAAGGCGAAGTGGGTGAAGCTGGGCGCCCGCTGACCGGCCGGCCGTCCGAGGGTCCGAGCGTCCGGACGCTCGGACGATCCTAGAAGGGCGGCTCGTCGCAGTACCGGCTCTCGCCGTTCGAGGCGGCGGCGCGCCAGGCGGCGTATCTGTTGCGGGCCGTGATGTCGTCGGCGGTTTCCAGGCCGCTGGTGTCCTGACCCCAGGCCCTCAGGGCGGCGAGAGCCGCGTTGCGGTGGAGACGGTCCGTACTGGTGGCCAGCAGGCGGCGGGTGTGCCGGACCAGCTCGTGCCGGTGTCCGGCCAGCTCGGGGTGCTCAGTCAGGGAGAGAGCGGCGATGAGGGCGGCGTCGCCTACCGCTGCTTCGCCGTGACCGAGGAACGGGGCGACGGCGCCGTAGAACACGGGGCGGAGGTCCCGGAAGGCGCCCATCTCCTCGTTGCCGTCGATGCGCGCGGACTCGTCGTCGCCGTCTCGGGCGAGGTCCGCGAGCCACTCCAGGATCAGGGCTCGCGTCGGGCGGGTGCGCGTCCCGTCACCGGTGCGGCCGGGCCCGGTGGTGTCGGTGGCAGGGTGGCTGAGGACCGCCGCGACGAACAGCGCCACCGGCACGGTGCCCTCGTAGAAGCTGTTCTGGTGGCGTACCGAGCCGAGCGCGCCGAGGGCGTCGGCCTGCACGGCGGGGTCAGGGTCGAGGAGACCGGCCAGGGCGGCCGGCAAGCCCTCACCCGTTCCGAAGGCGGTGTCGAGTGCCGCCCAGTCAGTGCCGTGCAACACCACCTGGTGGTCGGGGGTACCAGTGGTGGCAACGCTGCGAAGGGGCCGGTCGCTGACGGTCACCTGCGGAGCCTACGACGTCCCTCCGGCGTTCGCCTGAGCCGGTGACATCGCGCACCGTCTAGGACGGGGCCTGGCCGAACGACACCACGGCCACGTGTCCGGAGGTGCTGATGAGGCCGGTGAGGGGGCCCGTCGCCAGCACGGCGTCGTACTGGCCCAGCGGGACGGCCGGGCCCCGGGACGGTTCGAGGACGGCCGGGCCCGCCAGGGCGACCAGCAGCAGCGTCTCGTCCGGAGCGGTCGCGAGGGCGAGCCGGCCCCGTACGACGGCGGTCCGCGCCCGCACCGTCCCCCGGCGGTACATCACGTTGAAGTTCCGGACCGGACCGTCGAGGAGCAGGCAGTCGGTCGGCTCGTCGCCGGCGAAGTCCTGCGGCGCGTAGCGCTCGGCCACCCGGCGGTGCGCACCGGCCACCGTCAGGTCCATGCCCGCGCCCTCGACCAGGGTCAGGGTGCGGTCGACCTCGGGGAAGGCCGAGAAGGGGCCGTCGGCGGCCACGTCGGCGAGGCTCACCCGCCAGGCGAAATCGCCCGTCCCCGCGTCCTCGGGCCAGGCCGCGATCTCCCGGGTGACCCCGCCGCCGTTCTTCCAGGCGTCCGCGCGGCGGTCCGCCGCCCGCAGGATGCTGAGCCCGCTGTCACCGGCCATGCCCGTCAGGCGTCCTTCTCCATCGTGGGGCGCAGGCGCTCCAGCAGGGCGTAGAGCGTGGCGCTCTCGGTCTCGTCGAGGGTGTCGAGGGCGCCGTGGGTGGCTTGCATCTCCTCCCGTACGCGGCGGATGACCTCGCGGCCGGCGTCCGTCGCGACGACGTTCTTGACGCGGCGGTCGGCGGGGTCCGGCTCACGGCGGACCAGGTCGCGGGCCTCCAGCCGGTCGACGATCCCGGTGACGTTGGACGCGTCGCACACCAGCAGGGCGGCCAGTCCGCGCATCGGCAGGGGGCCGTCGAGCTGGGCGAGGACCCGGGCCTGCGTGGAGGTGAGTCCGTGGTGGGCTGCGGCGGCCGCGAAATCGCGCCACTGGGCGGTGCCGATGGCGGCGAGCAGCTCCAGCAGCTGGAGCTTGGCGGGGGTGCGCTGGGCGGTGTCGCTCATGGCTGGAGCGTACTCAAGATGATTGACATTATCAATTGTTTACTTGACCACCTTAACTATCCACGTCTACCGTCGACGGAGTTACTTGATGACGTCAAACATCCGCGTTCTGAAGTTCTGAAGTTCTGAAGCACGAAGAAGGTCCTCCTCGCCATGAGCACCCCCTCCCCCGCCGCCCCTCCGGCCCCCGGGTACAGGAACGAGACGGTCATCGTCTTCGCCCTGAGCCTCGCCGCCATGGTCGTGTCGATGATGCAGACCCTGCCGGTCCCCATCCTGGGCCTGATCCGCGACGACCTGGGCACCTCGACCGCCGACGTGAGCTGGGTGACCACCGCCACGCTGCTGTCGGCGGCCGTCTTCACCCCGCTCCTCGGCCGCTTCGGCGACCAGCACGGCAAGAAGCCGACCTTGGTGGCCGTCCTCGGCGTCATGGTCGCGGGTTCCGTCATCGCCGCGCTGGCGTCCTCGCTGCCGCTGCTGATCCTGGGCCGGGTGCTCCAGGGGGCCGCCACCGCGATCTTCCCGCTGGCCCTGTCCGTGCTGCGCGAGGAGGTACGCCCCGAGAAGCTGCCCGGCGCCATGGCGCTGGTCAGCGGCACCCTCGCCTTCGGCAGCGGCCTGGCGCTCGTCGCCACCGGCCTGCTCACCTCCGGGCCCGACGCGGACTACCGCAACGCCTTCTGGATGGCGACCGGCTTCGCGGTGCTCGCGCTGCTGGCGGTCCTGGCCCTGGTGCCCGCGACCCGGCACAAGACGGGCGGGCGCACCGACTTCCTCGGCGCGCTGACCCTCGGCATCGCCCTCCTGCTGCTCCTGCTGCCGATCTCCCAGGGCCACGAGTGGGGCTGGGCCTCCGGCCGTACGCTGGGCAGTTTCGCCGGCGCCGCCGTCATGACCGCCGTCTGGGTGATGACCGAGCTCAAGGTCCGCGAGCCGCTCGTCGACATGCGCATGTTCGTCCACCGTCCGGTGCTCATGGCCAACCTGGCCGGCATCCTGGTCGGCTTCGGGATGTTCGCCAACTTCCTGGGCGTCTCGTACCTCGTCCAGATGCCCCAGGCGCTCACCGGCTACGGCTTCGACGCCTCCATCCTGCGGGCCTCCGTCCAGTTCCTGCTGCCCGGCGCGATCGTCTCGCTGCTGGCCTCGCCCGTCGGCGGGCAGCTCGTACGCCACCGGGGACCGCGCGTGGCCCTCGCGCTGGCCGCCGGCCTCGGCGCGGTCGGCTTCGGCTGGCTGGCCCTGGACCACGGCCACAGCGCCTCGGTGATCGGCGCCGGACTCGTCGTCGGCGCGGCCGTCAGCTTCGGTTACGCCGCCATGCCCGCAGTGATCATGGCCAGCGTCCCGCACCACCAGAGCGGCATCGCCAACGGCATCAACTCGATCTCGCGCTCCACGGGCAGCGCCATCGGCAGCGCGATCGTCACCACGATCCTGGCGTCCACGACCATCGAGCACCTGCCGGCGGGAGTGCCCCCGCTGCCGGCCGAATCCGGCTTCACCCTCACCTTCGCGATCGGCGCCGTCGCCTTCGCACTGGTCGCGGTGATCAGCTGGCTCGGCCTGCGGGGCGGCCCCGGGACCGTGGCCGCCGCATCCGGAGAGCCCGCGGTGTCCGGGGAGACGGCGCGTACCGACACGGCCGACACGGCCGCCCTGGCCGGGAAGGCCGTCTCCGCCGGCTGACCCGCGGATCGCGCTCCGCCCGCCGCGTGTCGCTCGCGGCCGGCGGAGCGCCACGCCTTGCATGGTGGTGGCATGAAGGCTACGGACGTCATCGCCGACGGGTTCGGACGCATCCACGAGATCGTGCACGAGGTCGTCGAAGGGCTCTCGGAAGAGGAACTCAACGCGCGCATCGACCCGGCGGCGAACTCCGTCACCTGGCTGGTCTGGCACCTGACCCGGATCCAGGACGACCACGTGGCGGACGCGGCGGGACAGGAACAGGTCTGGCAGGCCCAGGAGTTCGAGGCCCGGTTCGCCCTGTCGCTGCCCGCCGGTTCCACCGGGTACGCGCACACCGCACGCCAGGCCGGCGCGGTCCGGGTCGACTCCGGCGAGCTGCTGCTGGAGTACTTCGACGCCGTCCACGAGGAGACGCTGCGCTTCGTCCGGGGGCTCGCCGCGGCCGACCTGGACCGCGTGGTCGACGAGAGCTGGGACCCGCCGGTGACGCTCGGGGTCCGCCTGGTCAGCGTCCTGGGCGACGATCTCCAGCACGCCGGCCAGGCGGCCTTCGTACGGGGCCTGCTGGAGCGGCGGTAGGCGCAACCCGGGGGCCGGGTGCGCGTCCGCGCGGTCCGGCCCGGCGCCGCCCGCCCCGCGAGACGGCGCCGCGGGTGCGCCCCGCGAGGCCGCTCCACCAGGCGGCGCCGCGCGCGTGCGCCGGTGCGGGTGCGCCGGTGCGCGGCCGTCAGCCCTGGAAGGCCTCCGTGCGGACCGGGGAGGCCTCGGCGAGGGCCCGGGTGACGGCCTCGACGCCCTCGCGGAGTCCGTAGACGGGGGTGCCGGGCTGCTGGCGCCAGGAATCGTCGAGACCGCCGGAGTCCACGGTGTCGAAGCCGAGTTCGTCGATGAGGGCGCGGACGGCCTTCTTGGCCGCCTCGTCGTCGCCCGCGACGGGCAGGGCCATCCGGTCGGGAGCGCCGGCCGGGCGGTGCCGTTCGAGGATGTCCTGGGCGAAGGTGCCGTTGAAGGCCTTGACCACCGGGTGGCCGAGCTGCCGTTCGGTCCAGCGGCTCTCGGTCAGGCCCTCGTCCTCGATGCCGGCGATCCTGCCGTCGCGCTGCTGCGGGTAGTAGTTGCAGGTGTCGATGAGGGCGAAGCCCTCGGCAGCTTCGCCGAAGAGCCCCGGCGGCAGGTCCGGCACGTTCTTCAGGGGGACGGTGACCACGACGATCTCGGCGCCGCGCGCCGCCTCCCCGACGGTGACGGGGGTCGCGCCCGTCTCCTCGGCGAGGGCGGACAGGGTCTGCGGTCCGCGCGAGTTGGCCACGGACACTTCGTGCCCGAGGGCCGTGAGGCGGCGGGTGAGGTTGCCGCCGATGTTGCCCGCGCCGATGATGCCGATCTTCATGAGCTCTCCCATGTGCCTACGGGTCGGGTATGGCTCCGGTACGAACTCCCTTGGGCCGCAATGCATTCCGGCGGAATCGATGCCTCACCCGATCGACGGATCCGGCCGGTCCGGCCCCGCCGGGCCGAACATCCGCCGCACACACGGGGATCCGGCCATGGCAGTGGCGGGATATAGACCTTAAATCGATCATCGCTCCATGCTTGGATGGCGCCCGCACCCGCAATTCGTTTAGCCCTGAACATTATTGACGGGGTGACGAAATCAGGACACTCCGCGACTCGACTTTCACAAGATCCGTTATGTATGGTTCCCATCATCGCCCAACGAGGGGCGGAGTACGGCCATAGGTTTGGTCTGGACTATTTCAGAAGTTTTTCTGGAGTACGTCTGGATAACACCTCGACCGACCAGCGCCCCCGCCATGCTGCATCGCGAAATACGTGACCCGACACGGGGGACCAGTCATGCGGTTCCAGCTTTTGGGGCCCTTGAGCATTGCACACGGCCCCGAAACCGTAGTTCTGAAACCATCCAAGCCGACCAGCCTTCTCGCCGCGCTTCTCCTTCACCCCGGTGGGGTGGTGTCGACCGACTATCTGCTGCGCGCCGTGTGGGACGAGGAGCCGCCCGCCACCGCCCGCGCCGCACTACAGACATGCGTTCTCCGCCTGCGCCGGTTATTCGCGAAGTACGGCATATCCGCGACCACCATTGAGGCCGTGCCGGGCGGATACCGCATGCACAACGACACCTCGACCCTCGACCTCGTCCTGTTCCGCTCCCTGGTCACCCGGGCGAAGGAAGCCGGGGCCCTCGCCTCGGAACGGCCGGAGGAGCTGTACCGGCTCAGGGAGGCACTGTCGCTGTGGCACGGCACTCCGCTGGCCAACGTGGCCTCGCGGATGCTCCAGCGCGACGCGGTACCGGTCCTCGAACAAGAGCGTCTGCGCGTGCTGGAGCGGGTCTGCGATCTCGAACTCGCCGCCGGGAACTGCCATCAGGTCCTGGTCGACCTGTACGAGAGCGCCCGTCGGCATCCCGTGCGCGAACGCTTCACCGAGCAGCTCATCGAGGCCCTCTACCGCACCGGACGGCAGGCGGAGGCCCTGGCCGAATACCGGACCGTCCGCGAACGGCTGCGCGACGAGCTCGGCGTCGACCCGGGCGCCGGCCTGCGCCGCCTGGAGCTGGCGATCCTGCGGGCCGAGGACCTGGGGTCGCCGCCCGCGCGCGCCCTGGCCCTGACCGGCCGGGCCGCCACCGCCCAGGCCCCGGCCGCCCCGGCGCTGCCCACCGCGCACGAGCCGCCCGCACTGCCCTACGGACTGCCCTCCGGGCCGCCTCCGCACGGAGCGCGGCTGCTCCCCGTACCCGGGTTCGCGGGGCGCGAGTCCGACCGTACGGCGCTGGCCGCGCGGCTCGCCGCCACCGGCGGGCCTCGGCTGACCGTCGTCTCCGGCGCGCCCGGCATCGGCAAGTCGGCGCTGGCGCACCAGTGCGCGTACGAGGTCCAAGGGGCCTTTCCCGGCGGCGTGTTCAGCGTCGCCCTGGCCCGCCCCGACGGCGCGGCCGTGAGCACCGAGGAGGCCCTGCGACAGCTGCCCGGGCCCGGTGCCGGGCGGCGGCTGGTGATCCTCGACGACGCGGCCGGCGCCGGTCAGGTGCTCGCACTGCTCCCCGCCACGGGGGACGCGTCCGTGCTGGTGACCAGCAGGCGCGGGCTCGCCGCCGTCGTCGCCACCCACGGCGGCACGGTGCACCGGCTGGACGTACTGGGACCCGCCGAGGCCTACGGGCTGCTCGCCGGGCTCGTCGGCGAGGAACGGATCGGGGCCGAGGCGCCGGCCGCGGCCCGGCTCGCCCGCGTCTGCGGACACTTCCCGCTGGCGCTGCGCATCGCGGCGGGCCGGCTGCTCACCCGGCCGGGGCTGTCCGTCGCCGACTGCGCGGCCTGGCTGGCGCAGGAGCCGCCCGCCCGGCTGGCCCTCGCCGAGGATCCGCGGCTCTCCGTACCCGAGGTCTTCGGGCAGGCCCTGGACGCGCTCGGCCCGGAGTCCCGGGCCGCGTTCCTCCGGCTGGGCGCGCTCGACCCGCTGGCCCCGCTCACGGAGGCGGGCGGCGCCGGCGTCCTCGAACAGCTCGTGGACGCGGGGCTGTTGGAGGACGGGCCGCCCACGACGCCTTACCGCATGCACGATTTCCTTCGCATCTACGCGCGTTGGTTCTCCGGCGGACGCCTCGAGACCGCGGCAGCCGCCGCACCGCGCCGGTAACCCGCACCACACCTCTCCCGCTCCATCCCGCCCAGACCGCACCCAGGGGTGTCCCATGTCCCAAGCCAGCTACACGTCCGTCGCGACGACCCGGCCCCGGATCCGCCGGGACGTGCTCTTCACCGAGACGCCCGACGGCGTGCTCTTCCACAACTCCGACGGCGGGTTCCGCCTCACCGCCAAGGCGGCGTATCGTTTCGCCACCCTGATCGTCCCGCACCTGACCGGCGAGCACACGGTCGAGCAGCTCTGCCGGGGACTGGGCGACGCGCAGCGGGCGATGGTCGGCGAACTCGTCAGAACGCTCTACGAACGGGACTTCGCCCGCGCCGCCGCCCCGGCGCAGGCCGAGCCGGGCACGGCGCTCCCGCCCGACGTGGCCCGCCGGTTCGCCCCCCAGATCGCCTACGTCGACCACTACGCGGACGACGCCGAGGCCCGCTTCCAGCGCTTCCGGTCCTCCCGGGTCGCCGTACTCGGCGACGACGCCGTGGCGCGCTGGTGCGCCGCGAGCCTGGTGCGCAACGGCTGCGCGGTCATCGGCGTCCTGGCGGGACTGGACCGCACCGCCCTCGACGCCGACGTCGCGGAGGCGGTGGCCGACGGGGCACCGGTGGAGATCCGCACCCTGGCGGCCGGGGCGGCGGGCCTGGGATGGGCCGAACTCGCCGACTACAGCACCGTCGTGGTGACCGGCGGACGCGGCGCCCCCGCGGTGGTGCTGCCCCTGCTGCGCGCCGGGATACCCGAGGGCCGCACCCTGCTCCCGGCCTGGTCCTACGGGTCCGACGCCGTGATCGGCCCGCTGATGACGCACGGCGGGGCGGGCTGCTGGGCCTGTGCGGCGCTGCGGCTCGGCACGGACCGCGGCGGAGCCGGGGCGGGCACGGGTACGGGTGCGCAGGGCGGCGCGGGCGCGGCCGCCGACCTGTGGAGCGCGCTGGCCCTGGGCGTCGGCCCCGGGAGCGCCGGCCCGGTGCCGGGCCGGCCGCTGGCCGCGATGATCGGCAACCTGCTCGGCTACGAGGTGTTCCGCGCCACCTCGGGCGCGCTGCCCGCCGAGACGGCCGGCCGGCTGATCGTGCAGGACATGGAGTCGCTCGACGTCACCGCCGAGCCGCTGCTCCCGCACCCCCGCTGCCCGTTCTGCGCGGACGGCGGGACCGAGCCCGCGCCGGTGGACCTCGCGGCGGCGGGCACGTCGGGCACGCCCGGGCTGCCGACGCTGGAGACGGCACGTGAAGCGGACGCCCTGGTCGAGGAGTTGAACCGCCGGTCCGCGCTGGTGCGCCCGTACGCCGGGGTGTTCACCCGGTTCGCGGACGAGCCGCTGACGCAGATCCCCCTCAAGCTGGGTGTGGTCGAGCTGGGCATCGGACACTCGGGCGCGCGCTCCGTCGTCGCCTCCGACGTCCACCACGTCGCCGGGGCCCGGATGCGCGCCCTGGACGCGGCGGCGCTCGTGTACGCCGAGCACGTGGTGCCGGCCGGCGCGCTCGTCACCGGAGCCGGGGAGCGGGGGGCAGCGGGTGCGCTGACCACGGCCTCCGGGCTGCCGGGCGAGGCCGCCGTCCACCAGCAGGCCGTCTCGCTCCTGACGAAGGAGCCCGTGCTGGTCCCGGCGGGCGCCGTGCGCCCCTTCGGTCCGCACAACGCCGACGGGCTCTTCGAGCGCACCCGGGCGGGAGCGGGCGCGGGTCCGGCCCCGGCGGACGCCGCCGCCGCGGGGCTGCTCTCGGCGCTCGCGCACGACGCGCTGACGCGGACCGTACGGGGCGCGGCGGCGGCCCCGGTGCCGCTGCCCTCGCCCGCCGTCAGCACCGCGGCGGGAGCCGATCCCGAACTCCTCTTCCTCGTGCGCTCGGCGGACCGGCTGGGCGTGCCGGTCGAGCTGCTGGACCTCGGCGAGGGCGCGCGCAGCGGCGTTCAGGTGCTGCTCGCCCGGTCCGGGGAGCGCTGGGCGGTCGGCAGCGAGCTGGACCGGCGGGCGGCGGCGGTGGCGGCCCTGCGGGAGCTGCTCGGTGCGGTGCAGTACGAGCAGGACGAGGCGGGCGCCGGCCCGGCGGACACCGGGGACCCGCTGCTGCGGGACCTGGACGCCCGCGCGCTGACGGTGTCCGGCGCGGGCGCACCGCTCGCGGACGGACCCGCTCCCGGCTGGGCCGAGGTGCTGGCCCGCCTGGCCTCGGCGGGCCGCGAGGCCTATGTGGTCCCGACGGGCTCCCCCGACCTCGCCTCGGCCGGCTTCCACACCGTCCGGGTGCTCCTCACCTCGGCCGTCGGGGAGCCGGGCGATGACGCGTAGCCGGGTCACGGTGGCCCGCGCGGACGGGCTCGGGGCCGGGGCGGCCGAGCGGTTCGCCGCCCTGCTGGAGGACTCGCTGGCCGCCGTCGGAGGACCGGGCGTGGCCCTGTCCGTCCTCGGCCTGGGCGACGCCTTCGCCGAGCCGGGCGGGGCCGGGGAGGCCGGGGAGGAGGCGGAGCCGGGCGTGCCGGTGCACCTGTACGGCCACCAGGCCGTGGTCGGTCCGGTCGTCACCGCCGGGGATCCGGGGTGCGCGCACTGCCTTCGGCGGCGCTGGCAGGCCGTACGGTCCGTCGCGCTGCGGGACGCGCTGGAGCTCGGCGGGCCCACCCGGGCCGCGGGCGACTGGCCGTACGCCCACGCCTTCGCCGCCGACGCCCTGGCCGCACTCGTCGCCGCGGTCCACGCCCGGCCCGCGGCGGCCGGGCCGTACCCCGAGGTGCGGCTGCTCGACCTGCGCGGTGGCACCGTCCGGCGGTATCCGCTGGTGCCCGACCCGGAGTGCCCGCGGTGCGGAGCCCCGTACGCGGACACCGCCGGGCCGCTCGAACTGCTGCCCTCGCCCAAGTACCGGCCGGGGGTGTTCCGCACCCGGCCCATCGGGTCGTACGGCATCGAGATCGCGGCCTACGCCAATCCGCTGGCCGGAGCGCTGGGGCCGTCGGTCGTCCAGGACGTCTCCTCCACGTCCACCTCCGCGACCATCGGGTGCTTCTCGATGCGTGCGGGCGAGTACCTGCGCGAGACGTTCTGGGGCGGCCACACCAACTCCTTCGACCACAGTGCGCGCGTGGGCGTGCTGGAGGGACTGGAGCGGTACGCCGGCATGCGGGCCCGGGCCCGGACCACCAGCGTCACGGGATCGCTGGAGCGGTTCGGCAAGGACGCCGTCGATCCGCGCGAAGTCGGCCTGTACAGCGCGGAGTTCTACCGGGACAACCCGCGGGTGCGGCCCTTCGACCCCGGCCGGGAGATCCCGTGGGTATGGGGCTGGTCGCTGCGCGACCGGACGCCGCGGCTGGTTCCCGAGGTCCTCACCTACTACCACGCGCCGGGGCTGGAGAACCGGTTCGTGCAGGAGAGCTCCAACGGCTGTGCCTCGGGCGGGAGTCTGGCCGAGGCAGCGTACTTCGGGCTGATGGAGGTCGTCGAACGGGACGCCTTCCTGCTGACCTGGTACGGGCAGCAGCCGTTGCCCGAGATCGATCCGGCCACCAGCTCCCGGGCCTCGACCCGGGCGATGGTGGACCGGCTCGCCCTGTACGGCTACCGCGCCCGCTTCTTCGACACGCGGATCACCTTCCCGATCCCGGTGGTCACCGCCGTCGCCGAGCGGTTCGACGGCGGCCCGGGCCGGATGTGCTTCGGTGCGGGCGCCGGCCTCGACCCGGAGTCGGCGCTGGACTCGGCCCTGTGCGAGATCGCGACGGACGCCGTCAACCTCCCGGGCCGCACCGAGCGGGACGAGGCCCGGCTGCGTGCGATGGCCGAGGACTTCGACCTGGTCACCGCGCTGCACGACCATCCGCTGGTGTACGGGGTCCCGGAGATGGGCCGCCACGCGGACTTCCTGCTGCGGCCCCCGGCCGGGGCGGTGCGTGCGGCCCCGGGGCCGGTCGACGCGCTGCGGTGGCCCGACGGGTGGGGCTCCGACTCCTCGGACGACGTGCTCGACGACCTGGAGCGCTGCGTGTCCGCCGTCGCCGCCGAGGGTTTCGACGTGGTGGTGGTCGACCAGACCTTGCCCGAGCAGCGCGCCCTGGGGCTGCACACCGTGAGCGTGCTGGTGCCCGGGCTGCTCCCGATCGACTTCGGGTGGTCGCGCCAGCGCGCGCTGGGCATGCCGCGGCTGCGTACGGCGCTGCGCGCGGCGGGTCTGCGCGAGCGCGACCTGGAGCCCGGCGACCTCAACCCGGCGCCCCACCCCTTCCCCTGACCGCCCGCGACCGACCGTAGGAGGACCCCGTGGGCTACGCCCATGACTACGCCGACGCCATCTTGCACCGAGGCCGGACACCGATGGAGCCGGTCGATTTCGTGCCCGACTGGGTGGACCGCCCGCGGAAGGCGAAGTTCTACCCCGGCGCGGAGACCCTGCCGCTGCCGGAGCCGGCCGCGCCCGCCACGGGGGCCGGGGCCGGGCCGGAGTTCACCCTGCCGCTGCTCTCCGGGATGCTCCAGGACTCGTACGGGCTGACCGGCCGCCGGCTGGGCGTCCAGGCCAACACCGACCTGGCCGCGCTCCCCCACTACACGCAGGCCAACTGGTCGCGGGGCACCGCCTCGGGCGGCGGGCTCTACCCGGTCAGCGTCTACTGGGCGGCGGGCGCGGGCGGCCCGCTCACCCCCGGCCTGTACCACTACGCGCCGCACCAGCACGGCGTACGGAGGCTGCTGACGGGCGATGTCACCGGTGAGGTGCGGCAAGCGCTGGGGGCTGAGGGCGCGGACGGCGCTGCCGCCGCGGGCTGTACCCAATACCTGGTCCTGGGGGTCAAGTACTGGCAGAACTCCTTCAAGTACAACAGCTTCTCCTTCCACGCCGTGAGCATGGACGTCGGGGCGCTGCTCCAGACCTGGCGGCTGTGGGCGGCGCCGCGGGGGCTGCGGGTCGCGCCCGCGCTCTGGTTCGACGAGGAGCGGCTGGCGCGGCTGCTGGGGGTGGCGTCGCGGGAGGAGGGGATCTTCGCGGTCGTCCCGCTGGAGTGGGCGGGCGGAGCCCAGGAGTCCGCGAGCCCCGGGCGCACCCCGGAGGCCGGCCGCGCCGAGGGCGAGGGGGGCTCCGGTCCTGCCGGGCGCGAGCCGGGGACCGGCGCCGCCGTGCGGCGCCGGGACTCCGAGCGCTCCCGCGCCGTGCTGGAGTTCGAGACCCTGGAGCGCATCCACGAGGCCACCCTGGGCCTCGCCGCCGACCGCCCGGCCCCCGGCGCGCTCGACGCGGCCGCCGCCTTCCCGCCGCGCGGCGGCGACCCGGTGCCGCTGCCCCCGCCCGCCGCCGCCCCGCTCGGGGTGGACGGGGCCCTGCGCGCCCGGCGCAGCAGCTTCGGCCGCTTCGACGCGAGCCGTGCGGTGACGGCGGAGCAGCTGGCCGCGGCCCTGGCCGACTGCGCCGCCGCCTCGGTCGGCAGCGAGGCGGAGCGTCCGGGCGGGCCCCGGCTGACCGCCCTGTACGCCTTCGTCAACCACGTGGAGGGCGTCGCCCCCGGTGCGTACGCCTACGATCCGGCGGCCCACGCCCTGCGCCCGGTGGTTCCCGGAGCGCCCGGCCCGTTCCTCCAGCGCAACTACTTCCTGTCCAACTACAACCTGGAGCAGGCGGGCGTGGTCGTCGTGCCGACCGTACGGACCACCGCGGTGCTCGACGCGGTGGGCGACCGCGGCTACCGCCTGGTGAACGCGACCGTCGGCGCCGTGGCGCAGACCTTCTACACCACCGCCGCCGCGCACGGGCTCGGCGCGGGCGTGGCCCTCGGCTTCGACAACGTCTCGTACATCGAGGAGCTGGGCCTCACGGGCACCGGTGAGGCGCCGCTGCTGATCATGCTGCTGGGCCACGAGCGGCCGGAGCCCGCCGACTTCCGCCACGAGATCGCCTGACCGGGCCGACGAGAGAACCAGGACGATCCCGATGAACACCACCACCGAATGGCACGCGGGCGACCGCTTCATGCTGCGCGTGGCCGGCCTGCCCCTGTCCGCGGTCGAGGCGCTGCGCTGCCCGGACACCCGTCGCTGGGCCGAGGACGTGCTCGCCGGCGAGGAGGCGCTGCGCGCCGACGGGGAGCGGCTGAGCGAGCTGCTGCACCGGGCCGTGGCGGCGACCGACCCCGCCGCGGACGGGCCGGGCGCGGCCCTGCGCCGTGAACTGCTGCGCCTGCGCCGCCAGATCCACAACAACCGGCTGCCCGAGCCCCCCGACACGGTCGTGCGGGCCCTCGCCGCCGTCCCCGGGGCGGGCGAGCAGCTGGCCGCCTGGCTGAGCCGGCGCCGCCGGATGGAACGGCTGCTCGCCGAGGGCGCGCCGCTGCTCGCGGCCGACCTCGGCCGCGGTCGCGCGGCCCTGCGCCACCTGCTGGGGGACGATCGGCTGCGCCACGGCCTGCTGCTGGCCTCGCCGGTCCTGGAGGGGCAGCTCGACGCCTACGCCAAGGCCACCGCGGAGACCGGCGCCCCGACGGGCCGGGCCCGCAAGGCCGAGCGCTCGGTCCTCTCGTACCTCTACCGCACGGCGTGCAAGACCAGCCCGTTCTCCACCTTCACGGGGGTGGCCACGGGCCGCTTCACCGGTGCGGACGGCGCGGACGCGGGAGGCGCGGGCACGGACGGCGCGGACCGGCAGGACGCGGACCCGCAGGACGCGGGCGTGATCCGGGTCGCGGACACCTGGAGCAGCCATGTCCGGCTCAATGTCGTCGTACTGGCCCGCCTGGCCGAGCTGATCCTCGCGGACCCGGTCCGGCGGCGTGACCTGCCGCTGCGGCTCGCCTCCGGCTGGGGCCGCGACGAGGACCGCATCCGCTACGTCCGCCGCTCGGTCACGGCCGGCGACGACTCGGCCGCCGTCACCTTCGACGCGGTCAAGGACCGGCTGTTCTTCCTGCGGCGCAGCGGCACCCTGGACCGCCTCCTCGCGCTCTTCGGCGAACGGCCCGAGCTGCGCCACCAGGAGCTGGCCGACTGGCTGGCGGCGGAGCACGGAGCCCCGCCCGCCGAATGCGAGGCGTACGTCGGCGCCCTGCTCCAGCTGGGCATGGTCCGGGTGCCGTGCCTGGACACCGAGGTCCACGACGGCGATCCGCTGCGGGCCTTCCAGCGGTCCCTGGCCGCACTGGACCGCCCCTGGGCCCACACCCTCGGCGCGCTCCTCGACGGGCCCGCCGAGGCGCTGGAGCGCTATCCGGCGGCCGGGCAGAGCGAGCGGGCGGAGCTGCTGCGCGCGCTGCGCTCCGGGCTGCGGGCGGCTCAGGAGGAGCTGGGCGAGCGGGGGGCGGCGCTGCCCCAGACCCTGCTGTACGAGGACGTGAGCGCGGGCCGTGACGTCCGCGCCGCGGCGCCCGCCTGGGCGGCGGCCGGGGGCGGCGCGCTGCGCGAGGTCGAGCGGATCCTGCCGGCCTTCGACCTCACCCTCGCCCAGCGGATCACCTTCGAGGGGTTCTTCACCGCCCGCTACGGCTCCGGCGGCCGCTGCGACGACCTGCTCGGCCTGGTCCACGACTTCCACGAGGACTTCTTCGACCAGTACTTGTCCTTCACCGCCCGGCGTACGCCCTTCGACGCGCGCGGGGAGTACGTGCCCGAGGAGAACTGGCTGGGGCTGCCGGGCATCCGCGCCCTGGACGCGGCGCGGCGGGCCTTCATCGGCCGGATGCGGGCGCACTGGTCGGCGTACGAGGAGCGGGGCGCCGACGGCGAACTCCGGCTCACGGAGGCCGACATCGACGCGGTGGCCGGGGAACTCGAACCGGTCGTACCGGGGTTCGCGCCGCGCTGCCACCACGTGCAGCTGGCCCGTGACCCGGACGGCGGCGAGCCGCTGACGGTGCTGAACCGGTCCTACGGCGGCCTGTCCTTCCCCTTCAGCCGGTTCACGCACGTCTACGAGGAGCCGGACGGGCCGGACGCACAGGACGGGCCGCACGCGCCGGGCGGCCTCGCCGAGGAGCTGCGCGGGACCGCCGCCCGGGTCACCCCCGAGGGGGCCGTGTTCGCCGAGGTGACCGGCGGTCCGGTCACCACCAACCTCAATCTGCACGGACAGCTGACGGACTACGAGATCGTCTGTCCGGGCGAGAGCGGCACCCTGGCCGAGGACCGCCGGCTGCGGCTGGACGACCTGTACGCCGAGCACGTGGCGGAGTCCGGGCGGGTGGTACTGCGCTCGCGCCGCCTCGGCCTGGAGGTCATCCCGGTCTACCTGGGCTATCTGGTACCGCTGGCGCTGCCCGCGATCCCGCGCACGCTGCTGCTGCTCTCCCCGTCCTCGATGTCGCCGCTGGACGTCTGGGCGGGCGTGCCGGAGGGCGCCCCGCACGGCGGGGTGACCTCGCGGCCGCGGGTGGTGCACGGGGACGTCGTGCTCAGCCGCCGGAGCTGGACGACCAAGGCGGCCGAGCTGCCGGTGGCGGGGGCGCTGGAGGCCGGGCACTTCCTGGACTGGCAGCGGTGGCGCCGCGCGCACGGACTGCCCGGCCAGGTCTTCGCGACCGTGTCCGCGGGGCCGTCGGCCCTGGGCGCGAAACCTCAGTACGTCGACTTCGAGAGCCTGCTCTCGCTGGCGTCCTTCGAGTCGCTGCTGCGCGAGCCCGGCCACCGGGTCGTGTTCCGAGAGATGCTGCCCGCCCCGGACGCCCTGCACGCAGTCTCCGCACGCGGCGCCCATGTCGCGGAGCTCGCCGTCGAGACCTTCACCACCCGCACCCCCACCCCGCGACGCCCGGAAGGCGGACCCCGATGTCAGAGCTGACCGACCCCGGCACGGACCGGCGCGGCGCATGGCAGGCCATGCACATCTTCTACGCCGCCAATCCGCAGCCCTTGCTGGTGCACTGCGTACGTCCGCTGATCGCCTCGCTGACCGCGGACGGGCTGCTCGCCGGGCACTTCTTCATCAACTACTGGCTGGAGGGCCCGCACGTGCGGCTGCGGCTGCGGCCGTCGAGCGAGGCGGCCGCCCCCGAGGTGCGCAGACGCGCCGAGGAGGCCGTCTCGGCCTTCCTGAAGGCCCGGCCGGCCCTCTACGAGGTGGATTCGGGATTCCTCAACGAGTTCTACAACACCCTCTTCGACATCGAGTTCCCCGAAGGCGACCGGGCGGCCTTCATGGGTGCCGACGGCCGGATGAACCTGCGGCCCAACAACAGTTACGCGTACGAGCCCTACGAGCCGGAATTCGGAAAGTACGGCGGCCCGGCCGGAATCGAACTCGCCGAATGGCATTTCTCCCGTTCCAGCGATCTGGTCATGGACGCCCTGGGCCGGATGAACCTGCACCTGCGCACCGTACTGCTGGGCACCTCGGCGCAGTTGATGATGGTGATGGCGGGGGTGTTCCTGCCCGACCGGGAGGAGCTCGGCGGCTATCTCGACCGCTACTACGAGTTCTGGCACACGGCCTTCCCCGGGACGGGCTTCATCGGTTCGGCGGAATACGACCGCACCTTCGAGCAGACCGGCCCGGGGCTCGCCCGGCGGTTCGCCGCCGTCCGCGAGGCGCTGGCCTCCGGCGAGACGGGCCGGCTGCCCGCCTTCCTGGCCGGGTGGGCGGAGCACTGCCGTGAGCTGCGCGGGCGGGCCGAAGCCCTGGCGGTCGCGGGTGACCTGGTCTTCCGTTCCTGGGACGGCACGCGGGACGAGCAGGTCACCGATCCGGCCGTGGCGCTTCCGCTGCTGCTCTCCCCGTACATGCACATGACCAACAACCGGCTCCATGTGACGATCCGCGACGAGGCCTACCTAGCACACCTGCTCGGACGGGTGCTGCGCGAGGGCGCCGGGGCCGAGCCGGTGCGCCCGTGAGCGGCCCCACCGGGCTGCTGGCGCACCGGCCCGCCCTGCGGCCGGGCATCCTGCTGTCCCCGCCGCTGCTGAACGGTCCGGCCGTCGTCCACCTCGTCAAGGACCCGGTCTCCGGGGCCTCCTTCGAGATCGGCCCGAAGGAGTTCTTCCTCGTCTCGCGTCTCGACGGCTCCCGCAGCCTCGCCGAGATCGGCGCCGCGTACGGGGAGGCCTTCGGCCGCAGGCTCGGCGAGGGCAACTGGCAGCAGTTGCTGGCCCTCCTCGGCAGCCGCCGGCTGCTCGCGGGCGGGCCCGCTCCCGAGGCTCCGGGCCCGCCGGGTCCGCCGCGCAGCGGGACCCTGCTGCGCGGCACGCTGCGCCTGGTCGCCGACGCCGACGCCGCGACGGCCCGGCTGCACCGCCTCCTGCGGCCCGCGCTGCGTCCCGTGGTGCTGGGCGCGCTCCTCCTGGTGTGCCTGGCGATGGAGGGGGTGTTGGCCGCCGCCGCGGGGGGCCTCGTACGCGATCTGTGGTGGCTGCTGTCGCATCCGGTGCCGCTGCTGGCGGTGGCCACGCTGCTGTGGCTCAGCACGGCGCTGCACGAGTTCGCGCACGGGGTCGCCGCCCGTCATGTCGGGGGAACGGTCGGGGAGATCGGGCTGCGCTGGCGGCTGCCGGTGGCCATCATGTACTGCACCGTGGACAACTACCGTTATCTGGGCCGCCGTCGCGACCAGCTGGCCGTCGCCGCGGCCGGGGCCTTCGCCAACCTCCTCTTCCTCCTCCCCTTCTTCGGCTGGTGGGCGGCCCTGCCCGAGGCCGACGCGACCGGCCGGGTGCTGGGCGCGCTGCTGCTGCTCGGCAGCGCGCAGGCCTTGGTCAACCTCCTGCCGCTGCCGCCGCTCGACGGCTACACGATGCTCGGCCACGCCCTGCGGGTCACCCGGCTCGCGCCCGCGAGCTCCGCCTACCTGCGGCTGCGGCTGCGCGACCGGGCGGCGGCCGGCGCCTACCCGGCCCGGGCCCGCAGGCTCTACCTGGCGTACGGTGCGGGCTCCGCCCTGCTGGTCGTGCTGCTCGTCGCGGCTGCGGCGGGCACCCTCTGGTACGCCGTGGCCCGGGCCTCCTGAAACCCCGTCACCCGATCCGTCCGCCGCCTCCCGATTCCCCGACACCCGTCCCCCCACCACCACCGAGAACGAGGGAACCGCACTCCCCATGAGCACTGACCGCACCACCCAGCCCCCCGGCAGCGGCCCCGAGGCCGCCGTCACCGTGTCGGAGATCCGCAAGCGCTACGGCGACCGCACCGCGGTGGACGGGGTCTCCCTCGACGTCCGCCGCGGCGAGTTCTTCGGCCTCCTCGGCCCCAACGGGGCGGGCAAGACCACCCTCGTCGAGATCATGGAGGGTCTGCGGCAGGCCGACTCCGGAACCGTCCGCGTGCTCGGCCAGAGCCCCTGGCCGCGCAACACCGCGCTGCTGCCGCGGATCGGCGTACAGACGCAGGCGTCCGCGTTCTTCGTCCGGCAGACCGCGCGCGAGCACCTCCTGACCGTCGCCGGGCTCTACCGCGCCGAACGGGGCGCGGCGGACCGCACCCTGGAGACCGTGGGCCTGACCGAACAGCGCGACGTGCTCGTCGAGAACCTGTCCGGCGGCCAGCGCCAGCGCCTCGCCATCGCCTCCGCCCTGGTCCACAGCCCCGAGCTGATCTTCCTGGACGAGCCGACCGCGGCCCTCGACCCGCAGGCCCGCCGCGATCTGTGGCAGGTGTTGCGCACGCTCAAGAGCGAGGGCCGCACCATCGTCTACACCACCCACCACCTCGACGAGGCCGAGGCCCTGTGCGACCGGGTGGCCATCCTCGTCGGCGGGACGATAGCCGCCCTCGACTCCCCGCACCGGCTCGTCACCGCCGCCGGCGCCCCCGCCCGGCTGCTGCTGCCCGCCGGCCGGATCGCGCTCGACGACGCGGCCGCCCTGCCGGGCGTGGACCGGGCCAGCCTCCAGGGCGGCTCGCTGGTCCTGGAGACCGCCTCCCCGGGCAAGGTCCTCCAGGCCGTCGACGCGCTCACCGGGCTCGACGGGGTGATGACCCGTACGGCCACGCTGGAGGACGTCTACCTCGAACTGACCGGTACGGCCGCCGGCCACGCCACCACCCACCCCACGGAGTCCCAGGCATGAGCGCGTACACGGCCCTGACCGCAGCCGGCTACCGGGCGCAGGTCCGGGATAAGGCCACCCTCTTCTTCACCTTCGCCTTCCCGCTGCTCTTCCTCGTCGTCTTCGGGCTGATCTTCAGCGGACAGGAGGTGGAGGAGAGCGGCCGTCCCTACATCTCGTACATCGCTCCCGGCGTGATGTCGTGGGGCGTGGCCAACGCCGCCGTGTTCGGCATCGCGTTCACGCTGATGCAGTGGCGCCGCGACGACCTGCTGCGGCTGATCCGGCTGACGCCGACGCCGCTGACGACCGTACTGGCCTCGCGGTACGTGCTGGCGCTCGTGGTCGGCGGCGTCCAGGCCGCGGTGTTCGTGGCGGTGGCGATGCTGCCCGGGTTCGGGCTGGTGCTGGACGGGCGCTGGCCGCTGGTGCTGCCCGCGCTGGTCCTCGGGATCACCGCGTTCATGGCGATCGGCGTGATCGTCGGCACCTACGCGAACACGCCGGAGGCCGTCGCGGCGATCGCCAACTGCATGATGGTGCCGATGGCGTTCCTGTCCGGCTCCTTCCTGCCGCTGGACATGATGCCGTCGTGGCTCCAGTCGGTCTCCCGCGTCCTGCCGCTGCGCTACCTCAACGACGCCGCGACCGGGGCGCTGACCGGTTCGGGCTCGCTGTCCGCCATCGGCACCGGGTGCGCGGTGCTCCTCGGCTTCGCCGTGCTGTTCGGCGGGATCGGGCTCAAGACCTTCCGCTGGAGCAACCGGACATGACCCCGACTTCCGTGCGTACGCGCCCCGTCCAGGCCCCGGACGGCACCGCGCTGGAGGCGGCGCGGCGCCAGCTGGCCGGGGCCCTGGAGGACCTCGGCGCGTACGTGGTCACCCTCGGTGTGCACGACGCGCTGGGGCCGCGCGCCGCCGACCCGTTCGCCGCGGTACGGGCGGCCGCGACCGTCCATCTCGGCGCCCGCGCCGTCCTGGTCGGCCCCTGGGGCGGCGACGGGACCTCGGCCGCCTGCGGCCAGTGCCTGGCGATGCGCCGGCAGCGGCTGCGCAGCCGGAGCGAACGGGACGCCCTGGAGACCGGCACCGGGACCGTCACCCCGGTGGCCGGGGACTGGCCGCGGCTGACCCCGTACCTGCTGGACGCCGTACGGGCGCTGCACGGCGCGGTGTTCGAGGGCTCCGCGGCCGCCCCCGGGCCCACGGCGGCGGACCGGGCCCTGCCCCAGGTCTCCCGGCTGGACCTGGAGACCCTCCAGGTGCGGACCTACCCGCTGGCGGCCGATCCGCTCTGCCCCGACTGCGGGCCGCGCGGGACCGACGCCCCGGCTCCCTTCGTCCCGGTCCCCCGGCCGACGCCCTCGCCGGGCGCGCAACGCCTGCGGACGGCGTCCTCGTACCCCGTGCCGCACGCGGCGCTGGCCAATCCCGAGACCGGGGTGCTCGGCGGGGGCACATGGATCAACGTCACCTCGCCGACGACCGCTCCCGTCGCGGGCAGCGTGTTCATGCGCGGCTACGCGGGGCTGACCGACGTCACCTGGAGCGGGCAGGCCAACAGCTTCTCGGCGAGCCGGGACCTGGCGTACCTGGAGGGCCTGGAGCGGTACGCGGGCACCCACCGGCGCACCGGGAGCTCGCTGCTCACGGCCTCGTACGCGGAGCTGGGCGAGCGGGCCCTGGATCCGGCGCTGTGCGGTTTCTACCCGCCCGAGACCTACCGCGACGACCCGATGGTGTCCCCCTTCGACCCGGACCGGCCGATCCCCTGGGTGTACGGGCACTCGCTGCGCGACGACCGGCCGGTGCTGGTCCCGGCGCGGCTGGTGCACTACAGCGCGGGGCTGGCCGCCGACAACTTCGTCTTCGAGTGCTCCAACGGCTGCGCGATCGGCAGCTGCACCGAGGAGGCGCTGCTCGGCGCACTGCTGGAACTGATCGAGCGGGACGCCTTCCTGGTGGCCTGGTACGCCGGACTGCCCCTGACGGAGATCGACTTGGCCTCCGTACCGGGGCCGGCCGTGCGGATGATGGCCGACCGGGCGGCACTTCAGGGCTACGACGTGCACGTCTTCGACAACCGGATCGACCTGTCGGTGCCGGTGGTGACGGCGCTCGCGGTGCGCCGCGACGGAGGACCCGGGCTGTTCTCCTTCGGGGCGGGCGCGGCGCTGGATCCGGCGGTCGCCGCCGAGGCCGCGCTGTCGGAGGTCCTCACCTACATTCCGCACCTGCCCCGGCAGGTGGCGGAGCGACGGACCGAACTGGAGGCGATGGCCGGTGACTTCCGGCAGGTACGGCATCTGAAGGACCACGCCCAGCTGTACGGGCTGCCGGTGATGGCCCCGTACGTGCGGCCCTACCTGGAGCCGGTGTCCGTGCGGCCGATGGCCGAGGTCTACCGGACGTGGAACGCGGAGGGCCGGCCGCGCACCGCGGACCTGCGCGACGACCTCATGTACTGCGTGGAGGAGCTGACGCAGTCCGGGCACGACGTGATCGTCGTCGACCAGACGACGCCGGAGCAGCGGCGGATCGGGCTGCGCACGGTGTGCGCGGTCGTGCCGGGGCTGCTGCCGATCGACTTCGGCTGGTCGCGGCAGCGGGCGCCGTTCATGCCGCGGCTGCGCACCGCGCCCCGCCGGGCGGGGCTGCGCGGGACGGACCTGGACGAGGCGGAGGTCCGGCTGGTCCCCCACCCCTTCCCCTGATCCCCGCCGCCCGGGCGCGGTCCGGAAGCCGGGGTCCAGGCGGTACGGCCGGTGCCCCGGCTCCCGCTCGCGCGGGGGCCGGGGCACCGGTGTGCGTACGCCCTGAAGGGTCAGGCGCTGCAGGAGGTCGTGCTGGTGGTCGAGGAACAGGTCGAGGTCGAGCTGCAGCTCGTGGAACCGGCGAGCACGACCTCGCTGGCGTCCGAGTAGTCGGAGATCTCGAAGGTCTCGGACTCGAGCTCGAGGATCTCGTCGGCGAGCGAGGCGAGAGGCGACTTCTCCATGGTGACTCCTTCAGCTGGTGCGGTCGGTGGGTGGTGCGGTGATGCGGGGTGGTGCCTTTCCATCAGAACCGGTCGCACCTGCACCTGACCCGGCGTACCGCTGACACCTCACTGACAGAAAGTGTCAGCGCCCTGGCGTCCCCCGCCCGGAACCGCTGCCCGATCATGGGCGCATGACCGAACTCGCCGAACTTCCCGGACTGGCCGGAATCGTGCGGCCGCTCACCACCCTCTACCTGGACCTGCACCGGCATCCCGAGCTCTCGGGCGCCGAGGAGCGCACGGCGGGCCGGTTCGCCGACTGGCTGGAGGCCGCCGGGTACGAGACCACGCGCGGGATCGGCGGGCACGGCGTGGCCGGGGTGCTGCGGGGCAGCGAGGGGCCGACCGTGATGCTGCGGGCGGAACTGGACGCCCTGCCGGTACGGGAGACGACCGGCCTGGCCTACGCGAGCCAGGGCGAGGCGGCGCACGCCTGCGGGCACGACCTCCACCTGGCCGCGGCGGCGGGGGCGGCCTCGCTGCTGGCCCGCTCGCCGCGGGCCCGGCGGGGCACGCTGATCGTGGTGGGCCAGCCGGCGGAGGAGACCCTGGAGGGGGCCCGGGCGATGCTGGCGGACGGCCTGTACGAGCGGACGGGCCGGCCCGACGCCGTGCTGGCGCAGCACGCGGCCCCGCTGCCCGCCGGGATGGTGGCGCACGGGTACGGGCCGATGACCGCCGGGAGCGTCACCTTCCGGATCGTGCTGCACGGCCGCGGCGGGCACGCGGGGGCCCCGCACCTGACCGTGGACCCGGTGGTGGCGGCGGCTCATGTGGTGACCCGGCTGCAGACGGTGGTGGCCCGGGAGGCCGCCCCCTCGGAACAGGTCGCCGTCACGGTCGGCTCGTTCCACGCGGGCGACCGGGCGAACATCGTGCCCGACCGGGCCGAACTGGCCGTCACCGTACGGGCGGCCGGTGAGGCGGCGCTCACGCGCGCGGCCGCGGCGGTGGAGCGGATCGTCCGCGCCGAGTGCGCGGCGGCGGACTGCCCCCGGGAGCCGGAGGTCGTCCGCGAGTCCGAGTCTCCCGTCACCCATCCCGACCCGGCGACGACGGCCGCGGTACGGGAGGCCCATGTGGCGGAATTCGGCCCCGAGCGGGTGGCCATGTGGCCTCCGTCCCTGGCGACGGAGGATTTCGGGCTGTTCGGCGACGCGGGGCGCGACCTGCACGGCGCGGAAGGGGTCCGGCTCGCCTACTGGATGCTCGGAGTGGTCGGACCCGCGGCCTGGTCGGCGGCGCCGGGGGCGACCGCGGCGCAGAAACTCGCGGCGCTGCCCGCCAACCACGCGCCTGATTTCGCGCCGGACGCGCGCACGGCGCTCCCGGCGGGCGTGCGGGCGCTGACGGCGGCGGCCCTCACCTGCCTGGCGGCTCCAGCGCCGTAAATACTGGGCAAGGCCAATGCCACGGTCACGCTGGCCTGGGGCGGCAGCGACACGACCGAGGTGTTCGTCCAGGCGGACCTCGCCACCCGGAAGATCGTGTCCGTCACGGACTGATCCCCCGCACCGGCGCACGGACCGGGTCCGCACTCCGGTCCGCGCCCGGCCTTCGCCCGGGCCTTCACCGCCGTCCGCGTCGAGGGGGCCGGGACCCGGCCGGGTCCCGGCCCCCTCCCTCCGGTCAGGCTCCGCTCGCGTCCAGCATGTCCTCGCGCTCGACGATCTTCACGCGCTCGCGACCCTGGGGCTCGCCGAGGGCCTTCTCCGCGGCGTCCAGGCGGTACCAGCCCTCCCACGTGGTGTAGCGCACGCTCCGCTCGGCGAGGAAGGCCTCGACGGCCTCCGGCGCGGGCGCGGCCGGGCTGTGCAGGCGGCCCTCGGCGTGGTCGGCGAGGAGGTTCGCGACGGTTTCGTTGGCGTCGCCCTTGGTGTGGCCGATCAGGCCGACCGGACCGCGCCGGATCCAGCCGGTGACGTACGTCGACTGCAGGTGTCCCCCGGCCTCGATCACGCGGCCGCCCTCGTCGGGGACCGTGCCGGACTCCACGTCCCAGGGAAGCTTCGGGAGCTCGTCCGAGAGGTAGCCCACGGCCCGGTAGACGGACTGGACGTCCCAGTCGGTGAACTGGCCGGTGCCCTTCACGTTGCCGGTGCCGTCGAGCTCGGTGCGCTCGGTGCGCAGGCCGACGACCCTGCCGTCCTCGCCGAGCACCTCGGAGGGGGATTCGAAGAAGTGCAGGAACAGCTTGTGGGGGCGGTCGCCGATGTCCCGGATCGCCCAGTTCTCCAGGGTCTTGGCGACCATGTCCGCCTGCTTGTTGGCGCGGCGGGTGGCGATCGAACCCTCGTCGTAGTCGATGTCCTCGGGGTTGACGATGACCTCGATGGTGGGCGAGTGGTCCAGTTCGCGCAGCTCCATGGGGCTGAACTTGGCCTGGGCCGGACCGCGGCGCCCGAAGACGTGCACCTCGAGCGCCTTGTTGGCCTTGAGGCCTTCGTAGACGTTCGGCGGTATCTCGGTCGACAGCAGCTCGTCGGCCGTCTTCGCGAGGATGCGCGCGACGTCGAGTGCGACGTTGCCGACGCCCAGCACCGCGACCTTCTCCGCCTCCAGCGGCCAGGTGCGGGGGACGTCCGGGTGGCCGTCGTACCAGGAGACGAAGTCGGCGGCGCCGTAGGAGCCCGCCAGCTCGACGCCCGGGATGCTCAGCTCGCGGTCGGCGGTGGCGCCCGTGGAGAAGATCACGGCGTCGTAGAAGGAGCGCAGCTCGTCGAGGCCGATGTCGTTCGGGTAGTCGACGTTCCCGAAGAGGCGGACCTGCGGCTTGTCGAGCACCTGGTGCAGGGCGGTGATGATGCCCTTGATCCGCGGGTGGTCGGGGGCGACGCCGTAGCGGATCAGGCCGAAGGGCGCGGGCATCTTCTCGAAGAGGTCGATGGACACGCCTGGCTCGGCGGCGGTCTCGGACTTCAGCAGCGCGTCCGCCGCGTAGATCCCTGCGGGACCGGCACCGACGATTGCTACCCGCAGGGGGCGAGGCATGACGAAGTTCCCTTCGAGCGACTACAAGCTGGATCAAGGAAGACCTTAAACTGAGGTAACCCTAATCCAGCACCCGGTGGCAGGTTATGGCCTCATAATTAAAACTTATGACACCCCCAAGCCATCCTTGGAGTCTCGGGTTCCGGTCGCGTCCCGCCGGAGGCGGGCCCCGGCCGCAGAGCGCCGCCCCGGGGGAACTCGCTGGTCAGCAGGCACACAAGCTGACAGACTGAAACGGTTTGATCACCCCAGGAGGACGAATGGCAGACGAAACAGACACCCCGCAGGACGAATCGCCGGCCGAGGAGGCCAAGCGCAAGTTCCGGGAGGCGCTGGAGCGCAACGCGGCGAATGCCCAGTCCCAGCAGGCACACCAGAGCCGGGCGAAGGTCCAGGGTTCCAGCAGCGGCCCCGGCGGCAAGAACAAGAAGGTCCGCCGCAAGACCGGCTGACCCTCGGACCCGAGGAGCTCAGTCTCGCCGCCACGGCGGCGGGACCGGGCCACCCGCCGGACCCCGGGGCGGGCAGTGTGCCAAATGAGCCACCCGGGTGAGTGGGGATAACCATGAGCGCCTACAGCAGTTGATCAGCGCGTCCCGCCGAGGGCAGCTATCTCATGCGACAGTGCGACAGAAGGATCCCCCACATGTTCAAGAAGTTCATGGCCACCGCCGCGGTCACCGCCTCCGTGCTGGGCGCGGGCGCCGCCGTAGCCACCCCGGCCATGGCCATCGGCAACGACCAGGGCGTCAACACCGTGAACGGCAACGGTGCCGCGCAGATCTACGGCAACCAGGAGACCCACGGCAAGATGAGCCCGCAGCTCAGCGCGGTCCAGGGCTCCCTGAACAAGCTCTGCATCGGCCTGCCGGCCAAGGTCAACGCCCAGTCCCTGTTCGCGATCATCGCCAACATCGGCGTCCAGGACATCAACGTCCTCGCCAACCCGCAGAACCAGCAGTGCACCGAGAACTCCACCCAGGCCAAGGGCGACGACTCGGCCTCGCACATCCTGGAGAACATCCCGGTCCTCTCGGGCAACCTCTCCGCCGGCAGCTGACCTGCCATCGAAGCCCCACCGAGGCCCCGGCGCGACCATCACGCCGGGGCCCCGGCATGTGACCACCACGAGATCCCCTTGGTCTAGACCTTGACAGGTCCAGACCATTTTCGCTTCAGTGGCGTAGTTGCCGCCCCCACGGCAACTCCCCCCACTGAAGGAGAAGTTACGTGATACGTGCGTTTCGCCGCCGTGTCCTGTCCCTGGTCGCCGCCGCGGCCGTCACGGCCGGCCTCGCCCTGACCCTTCCCTCCTCCCCCGCCGCGGCGGCCGCCGCCTGCGTCACCCCATGGGCCTCCTCCGCCGTCTACACGAACGGCATGAGCGCCTCGTTCAACGGACACAACTGGCAGGCCAAGTGGTGGACCCAGGGCGAGACGCCCGGCACCACCGGGCAGTGGGGCGTCTGGTCGGACCAGGGCGCCTGCGGTGGCGGAGGGGGCCAGGACCCCGACCCCGGCAACCCGTCCGGATTCGTGGTCTCCGAGGCCCAGTTCAACCAGATGTTCCCGAACCGGAACTCTTTCTACACCTACAACGGCCTGGTCGCGGCGCTGTCGGCGTACCCGGCCTTCGCGCAGACCGGTGACGACACCGTGAAGCGCCGCGAGGCCGCCGCCTTCCTCGCGAACGCCTCCCACGAGACGGGCGGCCTGGTGCACATCGTCGAACAGAACACCGCCAACTACCCGCACTACTGCGACGCGACCCAGCCCTACGGCTGCCCGGCCGGCCGGGCCGCGTACTACGGGCGCGGCCCGATCCAGCTCAGCTGGAACTTCAACTACAAGGCGGCCGGTGACGCCCTCGGCATCAACCTGCTCGCGAACCCCTACATCGTCGAGCAGGACCCGGCCGTCGCCATGAAGACGGCGCTCTGGTACTGGAACACGCAGAACGGGCCGGGCACGATGACCGCCCACACCGCCATGGTGAGCGGCGCGGGCTTCGGCGAGACCATCCGCTCCATCAACGGCTCCCTGGAGTGCAACGGCGGCAACCCGGCCCAGGTCCAGAGCCGGGTCTCCACCTACCAGCGCTTCACGCAGCTGCTCGGGGTGACGCCCGGTAACAACCTCACCTGCTGACCGCTCCCGGCCCAGGGCTCAGCGGCCGCCGTGCAGGGCGGTGGCCAGCTGGGCCCGCGAGCGTACGTTGAGCTTCTGGTAGATGCGGGTCAGCCGGGCCTCGACCGTCTTGACGCTGAGGAACAGCTTCGCCGCCGCCTCCTGGTTGCTGGCCCCCTGGCCGACGAGGACGGCGAGGCGGATCTCGGCCTCGGTCAGCGAGGCGACCGGTTCCGCGCCGCTCCCCTCACCCGGGGCGGCGGCCGGTTCCCCGGCGAGTTCCGTCCAGGGGGTCGCGCCGGCCCGCTCGAACTCCCCGGCCGCGGCCAGGAGGGCGGCGCGGGCCGGTGCGCGCCGGCGGCGGCGCCGTTCCACCCGGGCGAGGGCCAGCAGCGTGCGGCCCCGTTCCAGCGGCAGGCGCAGGGCGGCGAACCGCTGCTCGGTGGCCTCCAGCAGGGTGACGGCCGCGTCGGCGTCGCCCTGCGCCGACAGGCACAGGCCCTGGGCGCGGTCGAGGGCGGCTACCACCCCGGCGCGTCCGAGGCGGAGGGCCACGCCGCGGACGCAGTCGATCAGCCGGGCCGCTTCCTCGGGCGCGTCCGCGGCGACCAGCGCCTCGGCCAGGTCCCCGTGCCAGCGCAGGATCGAGGGGTCCACCACCTGTTGGGCGCCCTCCAGCGCGGCGACCCGGTGCAGGGTGGCCACCGCCTTGGCCGCCTCGCCCGTGGCCAGTTCGACCAGCCCGAGCGCGTGCAGGCTGCGCGAGAGGAACACCTGGTCGTGCTCCTCCTCCGAGGCCTGGATACCGCGCCGGGCATATCCGGCGGCGCGCGCGAAGCCGCCGCCCATGGCCTCGGCCATCGCGGCCACGTACCAGGCGGGACCGGGTGACAGGCCCGCCTCGATGGTCAGTTCCAGGGCGCGCCGGGCGTGGGCCGAGGCGGCCTCGCACCGGCCGCCGCGCAGTTCGACCTCGGTGAGGCTGCGCAGGACCTCGAAGACGTCCTCGGCGGACCCGGTGCGCTGGACGGCGGGCAGCAGGACCATCAGCTGGCGCCGGGCGTCGGCGAGGCGGTCGTCGAAGAGGGCGTGGCGCACGGCGAGGTAGCGCGGGGCGTTGCGCATGCCGAGGGGCACCTCGGGGGCGGGCAGGGCGAGGGCCTCGGCCAGGATGTCCTCGGCGTCGCAGTCGCCCAGGATGCGGCCCATGCGGGCCCGTACGGTCAGGGCCATGGCCTCGGCGACCTGGTCCCCGCCCTGGGCGGCGAGCTCGCCGGCCGCGGCCGCCGCGTCGCGGGAGCGGACGGGGTCGCCGTCGCTGAGGTTGTGCTTCCAGGCGATCCGCAGCTGGACGGCCGCTTGCAGGGCGGGGTCGCCGGCGGCGTCGTCCATGGCGTGCGCGAAGGTCTCCTCGAGGGTGCCGAGGGCCTGCCCGGCAGCGTCGATCACGGCGAGCCGGGCCCGTACCCGGTCGGCGGGGGAGGCGTCCCGGGCCAGTACGGCGCGGGTGGCGCGGCGGGCGAGATCGGCGCGGCCCGCCCAGCCCGCGTCCTCGGCGGCGGCGACGAGCCGGGCCAGTTCCTCCCCGGCCAGCTGGGAGGGCGTGCGCTCCGCGGCGAGCAGGCCCAGTTCGGCGGCGAGGGCACGCTGGCCGCGGCGGCGGCAGGCGGCGGCGGCTTCGGTGATCTCCGCGGCGAGCCACTGATCGGGGGTGTCCACGGCCAGCGCGCGGTGGCGTACGGCCTGGACGGGGTCGTCCACGGCGGCGGCCAGGGCGGCGTGTCCGGCGGCGCGTTCGGGCCAGCCCGCGTCGGCGGCCAGCACGGTGGGCAGGGCGCCCGCGGTGAACTCCACGGCGCCGTCCTCGCCCACGCTGACGAGCGCGGCCCGTTCCGCCTCGGCCAGCTCCGCCTCCGCGTCGGGCCGTCCCGCGCGGCGCAGCAGGGCGGTGGTGGGGCGGGCCGCGAGGGCGGCGAGCAGCAGGGTCCGGCGGGCCCGGGCGGGGGCCGCGGCGAGGAGCCGGCGGGCCACCTCGCGGGCCGGTCCGGAGACGGGCAGGGTGTCGGCGTGGTGGGCGCTGCCGTCGCGGGCGTCGGCGAGGGACTGGCCGAGGGCGAGGGCGAGGCGGGGGTTTCCGCCGCTGGCCTGGTGGATGCGGCCGGCGAGGCGGGCGGGCAGGCCCCGGCGCACCAGCAGTTCCGCGACCTCGTCGGCGCCGAGCGGGGGGACGGGGATGGCAGGGGTGCCGGGGCCGCAGAGGGGCTCGCCGACCGCGGCTCCGCCCTGGACGCACTCGGCCACGAGGACCCGTACCCGGGGCGGGGTGAGGCGGAGGGCGAAGCGGAGCAGGTCGGTGCTCTCGGCGTCGAGCCACTGGGCGTTGTCGAGGACGAGCAGGACGGGCTGGCGGGCGGCGAGGGTGCGGAGCACTTCCACGACGGCGAGGCGCAGCGCGACGTGGTCGCGGCCAGCCCGGGGTGCGTCGGCCTCCCGGCGCAGCAGGGCGATGGCGGTGCGCTGGGGGCCGGAGAGCCGGTCCAGGGCGGTGCCCGGGACGGAGGCCAGCAGGGCCGCGGCGGAGGCCTCGGGTATCCACTGGTCGGCGGCCTCGGGGGAGAGGCGGAGCACCGTCTCGCGGCGGGATTCCGCGGCGGCCGCGACGGCGCGCGCCACCTCGGTCTTGCCCGCGCCGGCGGGTCCCGTCAGGAGGGCCCGGCCGTGCGTGGTCAGCGCGCGGTCGACCGCCTTGATCAGTTCATCGTGTCCGACGCTCGTGTCAGCGTGCCCCGTCGCCGCCACCACGCACAGCCACCAGCCTCTCGGTCCCCAGCTCCTGTGCCTTTCCTGTGAGACGCGACAATACGAGGTCAGATGCCGGGCGGACCCGGATTGTGACGCAGAATTCAGTCAGCCGTCGGGAAAAGCCGTCGGACCTGCCGATACGAGGTGTATAGGCAGGTCCGCGGGTGGAGATTGGTCCGTACTATCGACCCGTCAGCCGGAGTTGGGCGCCGGATCGGGGCCGGGTCGGCCGGATCAGAAGCCGAGGCTCCAGGAGTCGATCTTGCCGGTGTCGCCGCCCGCGTTGTCGTTCACGCGGAGCTTCCAGGTGCCGTTCGCGACCTCGGAGGAGGCGTTGACGGTGAAGACCTGGTTGATGTTGTCGGCGCTGCCGCCGGTCCGGTTGTGCACGGTGTAGACGGTGCCGTCGGGGGCGACGAGGTCGACCTTGAGGTCACCGGTGTAGGTGTGCACGATGTTCACGCCCACCTTGAGGGTGGCCGGGGCGTTGCCGGTCACCCCGCTGACGGTGAGGGGGCTCTCCACGGTGGTGTTGTCACCGATGGCGAAGTCCGCGGTGTTCTCGAAGGACGGGGTGACCGGGCCGGAGGTCACGGCCGCGACGGTCGCGGCCGCGTCGGCGAGGCCCGAGCCGCAGCCGCCGGTGCAGGTGCCGGCCAGCGGGCGGGCATTGGCCTTGACGGCCGACTCGATCTGGGCCGGGGTCAGCGCGGAGTTCGCCGACTTCAGCAGCGCGGCGAGGCCCGCGACGTGCGGGGCGGCCATGCTGGTGCCCTGGTAGGGCTTGTAGTTCTCGGCGCCGGGAGTGGTGGTGCCCGCGTTCAGGGTGGAGAGGATCGCGTTCTCGGGGGTGGTGACGGTGCCGGGCGTGTCGGTGGCGCGGCGGGTCTCACCGCCCGGGGCGGCGACGTCGATGACCGTGCCGAAGTTCGAGTAGTACGAGCGGTCGCCCGCACGGTTGCTCGCGGCGACGTTGATCACGTTGTTGCAGCTGGCGGGCGAGAAGTTCGCCGCGTTCGCGTTGCTGTTGCCGGCGGCGACGACCACGGTCGTCCCGCGGGCGACGGCGGCGTTGATGGCGTTCTGGTAGCTGGTGCCGCAGGCGCCCGAGCCGCCGAGGCTCATGTTGATGACCTTGGCCGGGGTGGCGTTGGCCGGGACACCGGCCACGGAGCCGCCGGAGGCCCAGGTGATGGCGTCGACGATGTCCGAGGTGGCGCCGCCGCACTTGCCGAGCACGCGGACGGGCTGGATCTTCGCACCGTACGCGATGCCGGCGATGCCCTTGGAGTTGCTCGTTGCCGCGGCGATGGTGCCCGCGACGTGGGTGCCGTGCCAGGAGGAGTTGCTGGCCTTGGACCCGAGGCCGCACTCGCCGTCGGTGGCGTTCCAGTCGCCCTGGTCGGCGGGGTTGTTGTCACGCCCGTTGCCGTCTCGGGCATCCGCGGAGCTGGAGATGAAGTCGTAGCCCGCGACGACGTTCGCGGCGAGGTCCGAGTGCGCGACGTAGCCGGTGTCGATCACGGCGACGGTGACGCCGGAGCCGGTGGTCTTGTCCCAGGCGGCGGGGACGTTCATGCCGGCGGTGGGCTCGAAGAGGTCCCACTGCTTGGCGTACTCGGTGTCGTTCGGGGTGACGGCCTGGGCGTAGGCGCGGGTGTCCGGCTCGACGTAGGCGACGTCCGGGTCGGCGCGGAACTGGGCCATCACGTCGGCCGCGTCGGCCGGAGCCACGGTCCCGCCGAGGTTGACCAGGGCCGCTCCGGTGCCGAGGCGGCGGTCGAACTTCGCCTTCTTGCCGGCCTTCTTGCCCTTGGCGGTGGCGTCGTCGGCGGCTGCGGTGTTCGAGCTGGCCTCGGTCGCCGAGGGCTTGTACCCGACGATGAGGTTCTCGACCGACGCGGTGGCGGCGACCGTGGCGGCCGGGGCCGCGCCGGGGGTCTCGACGGCCACGGCGACGGAGGCGGTGGCGGAGCCGGCGAGCAGGGTGACGGACATGGCCACCACGGATATGAGCCGACGTCTGGAAGCGTGCACTTGTTCCCCTTCGAGGGCCGTTTCCGGGCAGGCCGGAACGGCCGGTCGGTGCAGTGTGGGAGGTTCCGGCGGCCGCGGGACCGGGAAGGGCTGGTCGAACCCGCCCCGGCCACCGCCGCGCGCCACGCTGCCCGTCCACGGCGGTGGGGCCGGGCAACGGCGTGACCGGCGATCCGCCCGTCCCGACGGCATCGCGCCATGTGGGGTTGGAGCGTGGGCTGTCGGGCAGGGGAGAGATCGCCGGTGGGCAGACAGTAGGCAACACGGGGATGAACTCGATACGGGGAAAACCCTTGTCCGGCCCCTGCCGCTCCCCCCGCGTCCCCCGGGCGGGGCGGGCGGGACCCGAAGGCCGGGGCGGGAGGGACGCGAGGGCCCGGGCGGGAGGGACGCGAGGGCCCGGGCGGGAGGGACGCGAGGGCCCGGGCGGGAGGGACGCGAGGGCCGGAACGGGCGGGACCTAGGGCCGGGCCGGGCGGGACCCGAGGGCCGGGCCGGGGCCGGGCCTCGCAGGCCTGCTACCGGGGGCCGGACAGCTTGCTACCGGGGGCTGGACAGCTTGCGGAAGTAGGTCCAGCTGGTTTCGTTCGGCTCGCTCCACTTCTCCGGCGCGTGGGCGAATTCGGGGTGCCGCTCGGCGATGTACGCGCGGGTGCGTTCCGGGACCTCGGCGTAGGAGTCCAGCTTGCGGCCCCGGCAGTGGAAGGTGAGGCCGCCGGCGCGCCCGCCCCGTTCCATCCAGGGGAGCCACGGGGACATCCGCGTCCACGACATGGTCGAGGGGACGCTCGCCGCCCCGGTGGTGAGGACGGACGCGGGCGCGAAGAACTGGAAGAGCTCCAGCGCCCGGTAGGTGTCGTCGGCCGAGTTCTCCGGGTACTCCTCGACGGGCAGCGGGGAGGGGTAGGCCAGCGGGATCTCCAGGCTGAAGCAGACCTGATCGCCGAGGTCCGTGAGGGGGACGGGGAAGGGGCGCCACTTCTGGTTGGCCGGGTCGTTCCAGACGTGGACCACCGGCTTGTCCTCCCAGATCTCCATGATCTCCCGGGTGAGGGGGTCCAGGTAGAAGGCGGCTTCCCTGGAGAGCAGTTGGTAGCCGCCGCTCTCCTCGTCCGTGACGAGCCGGGCGACATTGAGCCCTTCGAAGCCGAAGAGGCGCTGGTAGGGCTCGCCCGGGGCCCAGGAGTGGACGTCGCCGGACCACCAGAAGGTCACCTCGCGGCCGTCGAGCGAGGCGCGGGTGCGGGCGAACGCGTGCAGGAGCTCAGCGGGAGTCATACGGCGTACTGTGCTCGGTCCGTCCCCGGCCCGGCAACCACCCGCGATGCGTACAGGACATGACTTGTGGCGCAATGGCGGGATCTGACGGGAAAGCGGTGGACCGGCGCTCGCCATGCGGATGCCAGGTTGACGCCGGTGGCGCCACCGGCAAACGTGACCGCCATGGGGAACGAACACCGACTGCTCACTCTCGTCATCTGCCTGGTCCTGGGCGGCGGGCTGCTCGCCGCCGTCCTGGGTGCCTCGCGAGCGGCCGGTCCGCAGCACGGTGCCGGCGCCGCCGGTCCCGCACCCTCCGACTACGTGGACATCCGCGATGTTCCGGGCATCCAGGACCGAGGGCCGGCGCCGGGGCCCGACGCCTCGACCGGCTCGGTGGCGGTGGACTGCGGCCGCAACGAGCAGGGCCACTACAACGAGGACAACCTGGTCGTCTCGCCCGGACTGCGGTCCGGGGCCCACCACACGCACGCGTACGTGGGGAACCTCTCCACCGACGCCATGTCGACCGACGAGTCCCTGGACGCGGCCACCACCAGCTGCGCGGGCGGCGACCGGTCCACGTACTACTGGCCCGTCCTGCGCCGCCTGGACCGGCCGGGCACCCGCCCGCACGAGACCTCGGCGGGCCACGGCAACACCGGTGAGGTCGTGCCGGAGGCCTCCGTCCTGGTGGAGTTCCGCGGCAACCCGGCGAGCAAGGTGGTGCCCATGCCGCGGTTCCTGCGCGGCATGACGGGCGACGCCGTCGCGTACACGGCGGGCAGCGACGCCGACGTCCGGGCCCGCTGGGGCTGTTCCGGCTCCCCCGACCGGTCCACCACCCGCTATCCGCGCTGCCCCGAGGGCGACCTGCTCACCCGCACCCTGGCCTTCCCCAGCTGCTGGAACGGCATCGACACCACCAGCGCGGGGCACCGCTCGCACCTGCGGTTCCCGGCGGCGGGCGGCGTCTGCCCGCAGGGCACCTTCCCGGTGCCCGAGCTGCGCGTCTCCTTCACCTACGAGCTCCCCGCGGGCGTGCCGGTCGCGCTCGACTCCTTCCCCGAGCAGCGGCACAGCCCGAAGACGGACCATGCGATGTTCGTGAACGCGATGACCGACGAGCAGATGGCCTCGGTGGTCGACTGCCTCAACACGGGCCGTGCCTGCCGGACCTGAGTGACGTACGTCACGTGAACCGCCCGTGCGCGCAGGGCGTGTTCCGACCGCACCTGGTAAGCGAGGAAGACGGAGAGGGTGAGATGGCCGGACCACTGTGGCCCCGCACTCGGCGGGGCTGGACCGATGAGGCACTGATCAAGTCGGTGTACGAGGAGCACGGCCACGCCCTGCTCGCGTACGCCACCCGGCTGACCGGAGACCGGGCGGCCGCCGAGGACGTGGTCCAGGAGACCCTGATCCGGGCCTGGCGGCATTCCGAGGTCCTGGTCAACGGGAAGGGCTCGGTGCGCGGCTGGCTGCTCACCGTGGCCCGCAACATCATCACCGACCGGTACCGGGCCAAGGCCGCCCGGCCCGCGGAGGTCTCCGGGGAGGCGTCCGCTCCCCCGGTGGAGGCGGACCACGCCGACTCCGTGGTGGACTCGATGACGGTCCTGGGGGCCCTCGACCAGCTGTCGCCGGAACACCGTGACGTGCTCAAGGAGTTGTACTACCGGCAGCTCAGCGTCGCGGAGGCCGCCGACAGCCTCGGAATCCCCGCGGGCACGGTCAAATCGCGCTCGCACTACGCGCTCAAGGCCCTGCGCGAGGTCTTCACGGACATCGGTGCCAGGGAGAACGGCTCCAGAACAGGAAAACGAACGGGCAGGCCGCCCCAGCAGCCCGCCGGACTGCGTGAGGTGGTGGCATGAACCGGCAGCGACACGAGGAGGAACTGCTCGGCCCGTACGTGCTCGGCGTCCTGGACGACGAGGAGACCCGACGGGTCGAGGAGCACATGCGCGGATGTGTGCAGTGCCGGGAGGAGGTGGCCGCGTTGCGCGAGATGGAGCTGGCGCTCGGCGAGGTGCCCGAGGAGGCGTTTCTGGACGGACCGCCCCAGGGCGGGGATCTGCTGCTCCAGCGCACGCTGCGGCAGATGCGCGGGGAGCGGGCCGGTGCGCAGCGCCGCCGGCTGGGTCTTGCGGGGCTGGCCGCGGCGGCCTCCATGGCCGCGGTGTTCTGGGCCGGCGCGCAGCTCGGCGGCGGGGATCCGGAAGCCCGGGCGCTGCCTCCGCAGCCGTCCCCGTCGGTCTCCACGGCCCCTTCGACGCTCCCGGCCGGGACCAAGGTGGCCTCGGCCACCGACCGGGGCACGGGTGCGCGCATGACCGTACAGATGACGCCCGCGACGCAGTGGGTGCGGGTGAACGCCGCCGTGACGGGGATTCCCCCGGGCGAGCGGTGCCGGCTGGTCGTGGTCGCCAAGGACGGTACGCGTACCACCGCCGGCGGCTGGGTCGTGGGCAGCCAGGAGAACGGCGAGGGCAAGGGCGCGTCGCTGGACGGCTCGGCGGCCGTGGATCCCTCGGACGTAAAGGCGGTCCTCGTCGAGAACGAGGCGGGCAGGGCGTTCGTGTCCGTACCGGTGTAGCGGACCCCGTCCGAGCGGTGGGGACGGGAACGTGACAGAGCCCGGGAGCATGTCCAGCTCCCGGGCTCCTGCTTGCCACCCAATTGCGCACACCGGCGGCGTTTAAGAGTCGCGGATCATATTGAGACCGACGTGTTCTGCCTTTGAACTACCGCGCCACGAGAGAGGCGCAGGAGGGACTTGAACCCCCATCCGTCGGTGATCGTCCACGCTCGGTCGATCCGGTGTTCGGCGGCGAATACTGAGACTGGAGCGAGAATCTGAATTTGATCGGGGCCGCCTCTGCCAGGCTTGGGCCACCCCGGCACGCAGTGCCGGGGGAGGGATTCGAACCCCCAACTGACACCCCTTGTTTCAGCTTCAACATCAGTTTCAGCTTGCGCTCTCGCGCACCCCCCGCTCACAACGGGGGGCGATCATGGGGCTACCTGAACAGGTAGCCGAACACCGCGTCGCCGACCCGCTGGTCGCTGACCTCGGTGCTGTTGGCCTCCTCGCGGGCGAACTTGACCGCCTGCTGGAGCCGTTCCACCCGGTCCAGCAGCTCGTTCACCCTGCGGGCGGGCAGCGCGCCGGAGAACTTCACCGTCGTCCAGTACCCGACGGGGACGTCTTCGTAGTACACCTCGACCTGCGCCGGGTGCTTCTCCGTCGCCTCCGCCTTGACGTGGTTGCGCGGCACCTTCTTGGTGCGGATGGTGCGGACCGGGTCCGTCTTCCAGGAGTCCGTGGACGGGTCCAGGTTCCAGGATTCGGAGGCGTCCAGCACCGGCAGCTTCCGTACGAAGGTGTGCATGTCCGTCAGCTGCTTCTCCAGGAACAGCAGGTAGGGCACGGGCACCTGCTCCAGCAGCACCGAGCCGTCCACGACCACGTCCGCGGCCGCCGAGCGGTTCGCCCAGTCCTTGGTCGCCGTCACGTCGAACAGCCGCGTCAGCGTCCCCGCCGTGGCCCGCAGCACGTCCTCCGCCTTGACCTGAACCCGCGTGGATTCCGGGGGCAGTTGCTCGCCCTCCTCGTCCTTGGGCTGGTACGTCCGGGAGATGCCGGCCAGCAGGGCGGGCTTCTGGACGTCGTGGTGAGCCTGCGAGAGCTCCTGGAGGGACTTGGACTTGACGCCCTTTTCCACTGCGATGATCTGATTCAGCTTCGGCACACGATGAACCTAACAGGAGTCCGGACGCCCGTACATGTGGTTTTCGCCGGTCAGGCCAGGTGGACCGGCAGGTCGAACAGGTCGTTCTGGGTCAGGACCGGCTTGTGGCGGAGCTCCTCGGGGGCGACGGCCAGGGTCAGGTCCGGGAAGCGGGCGTACAGGGCCGGGAGGGCGACCAGGGCCTCCAGGCGGGAGAGGGCCGCGCCGGGGCAGACGTGTGGGCCGTGACCGAAGGAGATGTGGCGGTTCGGGGTGCGGGTGACGTCGAACTCCCCCGCGGTGGGGCCGTGCTGCTCCTCGTCGCGGCCGATGGCGCCGAAGGAGACGACGAGGCCCTCGCCCTTCGGCAGGATCCGGTCCCCGACCTCGATGTCCTCGGTGGCGAAGCGTATCAGGACGTGCGAGGTCGGGGTGGACCAGCGCAGGGTCTCCTCGATCACGTTCTCCCAGGGGACCTCGCCCTTGAGGACGCGGGCGCGCTGCTCGGGGTGGGTCTGCAGGGCGACGACCGCGTTGACGATCAGGCTGATCGTGGTCTCGTGGCCGGCGGCGACCATCAGCTGGAGGGTGTTGGTGATCTCCTCGGTGGTGAGGTGGTCCCCGTCCTCCGAGGCGGCGATGAGCGCGCTGGTCAGGTCGTCGCCCGGGTTCTCGCGCCGGGACTCCACGATGCGGGAGAAGAGCGCGCCGAGGTCCGCCATCATCTGCGGCACCTCCTCGGGCCGGGTCTGCGTGGAGAAGAACTTCTCGAAGAGCGCCTTCAGGCGGGGGTGTTCGGCGGCGTCCACGCCCATCAGCTCGCTGATCACGTTCATCGGCAGCGGATAGGCGAACTCGGCCTTCAGGTCGACGCGTTCGCCGGCCGGCAGGGCGGCGAGCCGGTCGAGCATGCCGGCGGTCAGCGCCTCGATGCCGGCCCGCAGCTTCTCCACCCGGCGTACGGTCAGGGCCTGCGCGACCAGGGTGCGCAGCCTGCGGTGCTCGTCGCCGTCGACGGTGAGCATCGAGCGGCCGGGGTTGGCGAGGCCGATCAGCGGCCAGTCCGGAGGTATCTCGCCGCGCTGCCAGGCACCCCAGACGTTGATGTCCTTGACCACCCGGGAGTCGGTGAGCAGGGCCCGCGCCTCGGCGTGGCGCGTGACGGCGTAGACGCCGACGCCGCCGGGCAGGACGACCCGTACGAGCGGGCCCGCGGCGCGCAGTACGGCGCTCTCCGCGTCCAGGTCGGTGACGAAGGGGTCCAGCGTGACGGGCGCGGCATCGCCGGGGCCGCAGTGGTCGATCGGGCAGGTCATCGGGTGGCTCCAAGGGCGGGGGTCGGGGTGTAGGTCACCGGCAGTGCGGACAGTCCGCGCAGCCAGGGGGACGGGCGCCGGGAGAGCGTCGCGGCGGGTACCGCGAGGTCGACGTCGGGCAGCCGGTCCAGGAGGACCTCGATGCCGGTGCGCGCGATGATCTCGGCCACTTCCTGGGCGGGGAACGGGCAGCGGTGTTCGCCGTGGCCGAAGGAGAGGAAGGCGCTGTTGCCGCCGGTGAGGGCGCCCGCGTCGGTACGTACCCGCGGGTCGGCGTTGGCGGCGGCGAGTCCCAGCAGCACCAGGTCGCCGCGGGCGATGCGGCGTCCGGCGAGGTGGGTGTCGCGGGAGGCCCAGCGGCCGGCCACGTTCTGGGTGGGGGTGTCCTCCCACAGCACCTCGTTCATGGCCTCGCCGACGCTGTGCCGGCCGCCCGCCAGGGAGGCCTCGAAGCGGGGGTCGGTGAGCATCAGGCGCAGCGAGTTGCCGATCCAGTCGGCGGTGGGCTGGTGGCCGGCGGCCATCATCACCATGAGGTCCTGGGCGATCTCGTCCACGGTGAAGTCCGCCCGGTTGGCGAGCATGTGGGAGACCACGTCCGGGCCGGGCTCGGCCTGCTTGGCCGCGAGCAGCGCGTACATCGAGCCGCCGAGGTGCCGCTGGCCCTCCAGGGCCCCTTCGCGCCCGTTGATCATGTCGTTCATGGCGGTGACGAGGCCGGGACCCTGCCCGTCGGGGAAGCCGTAGATCCGGGCGAGGACGCGCAGCGGCAGGAGCATCGCGTACTCCCCGACGATGTCGCAGGCGCCCTTGCCGCACAGGCCGTCGATCAGCTCGTCCGCGAACCGCTCGGCGTGGCCCCTGAGTTCGAAGGGGTCCACGGACTCCAGCGCGTCGCTGATCACCGCGGCCCGCTCGCGGTGGCGTTCGCCGACGGTGTAGAGGATGGACGGCTGCTTGCGGCCGATCATCGGGAGCAGCGGCCAGTCGGCGGGGATGCGGTCCCACTGGTTCCACAGCTCGGAGTCGCGGGAGTAGAGCACGGGGTCGCTGGTGACCTGGTGGAGTTCGCGGTAGCCGAGGACCAGCCAGGCCGGTACGTCTCCGTCGAGGACGACCGGGGCGACGGCGCCGTGGTCGCGCCGCATCTCGCGGTACAGCCCGACGGGGTCGGTCTGGAACCGGGGACCGCTCAGGGGGACGGGCTGGGGCTCGGGTGCGGCGGGGGTGGTCACGGGGTGGCCTCCGGGGTCTTCGGCTGGTGCGACCGGGCGGCCGTCTGGAGGTGCTGCACGAGGGAGATGAGGACCTGCTTGCCGGACTCCCGGGAGCGGGCGTCGCAGAACACCAGCGGGACGCCGGGCGGGAGGTCGAGGGCCGCGCGGACCTGCTCGGGCGTGTGCCGGGGTCCGCCGAAGTCGTTGCAGGCGACGACGAAGGGGGTGCCGTGGTGTTCCAGGCGGTCGATGGCGTACCAGGAGTCGGCGAGGCGGCGCGTGTCGGCGAGGACGACGGCCCCCAGGGTGCCGGAGAACAGCCGGTCCCACAGGAACCAGAACCGCTCCTGGCCGGGGGCTCCGAAGAGGTACAGCACGTTGTGCGCGTCGAGGGTGATGCGGCCGAAGTCGAAGGCGACGGTCGTCGTGGTCTTCGAGGCGATCTGGTCGGTGTCGTCGACGGCCGCGCCGGCCTGGGTCATGGTCTCCTCGGTGTTCAGCGGGCGGATCTCGCTGACCGAGCGGACCAGGGTGGTCTTGCCGACTCCGAGACCGCCGACGATCACGATCTTCAGGCCGTTGTCGGCGGTGCTGTGCAGGGGCCGGCGACGCGGTCCGGGGACCGCGTCAGAGGCTACGGAGTCCAACGAGCACCTGCTCCAGGATGTCGGGGTCGGGAAGGCGGTACGTCGTACGGGGGTGCCGGGCGCTGATCCGCCCGGTACCGAGCAGGTCGGCGAGGAGGATCCGGACGATGGACACCGGCAGGCCCAGCTCGGCCGCGATCTCCACCACCGCCGTCGGGTAACGGCACATGCGCAGGATCGCCGCGTGCTCCGACTGCATGCCGGGGACCGGGTCGCACTCGGAGACGATCAGCGTGACCAGGTCGAAGGCGTCGGAGCCGGAGCGGCTGCGGCCGCCGGTGAGGGTGTAGAGCCGGTCCGGGGAGTCGTCCCGGCCCGGTCTGCTCCTGCTCACCCCCGGGGCCGGGCGACGAGGTGCTCGCCGAGCTGCTCGACCAGTTCGGCCATGTTGTGCCCGGCCAGGCCCGCGTCGGCTTCCTCGGAGGCGACGAGCGCCAGGTGCGCCCCCTCGCCGGCCTCGACGATGAACAGGATCCCGCCGTAGAACTCGGCCATGGCGGAGCGGACTCCGCCGGTTCCGTCGCCGAACTCGATGGAGGCCCCGTGCGAGAGGCTCTGGATGCCGGCGGCGATCGCGGCGAGCTGGTCGGCCTGGTCGACGGAGAGCTCCGGGGTGCGGCACAGCTTGAGGCCGTCGCGGGAGAGCACGAGGGCGTGCCGGGCGCCGGGGGTGCGCTCCAGGAGGCCTTCCAGGAGCCAGCTGAGCGTCTCGTCGGTGGTGGAGCCGGTCATTGCGCGGTGCCTTCCGGGTTCTGGGGGTTCTTGGGGTGCGGCGAGGTGCCGCGGACGGCCTGGCGGAAGCTGCCGAAGCGGGTGCCCGGCCGGGGCGCTTCGCCGGGGCCGGCGTCCGTACGGGGCTCCGGGCCGGCGGTGTCGGGGGCGCGCCCGGCTTCGGGCCGGGCGGCGGCCAGGGTGCGGCCGCGCCGCCGCTGGGGCAGCCCGCTGCCGCCGGTCCCGGTGGTGGCGTCCGGCTCGGTGGATCCGGTGTGCGGGGCGGGGGGTTCGCCGTGCGGGGCGGGGGTTCCGGCGTCCGGGGTGGGGTCGGTGTCGGCCCGGGCGTGCGTACGGTCCCCCGTGCGGCCGGCGCCGGTGGGCGCGGCCCCGGGGGCCGGGGCGGGGACGGGCTGCCGCGGGGCGGCGGGCTGCGGGGCGGGCGCGGGCTGCAGCAGGGCGGCGGGCCGCGGCGCGGGGGCGGCTTCGGCGGGGGTGCGGCTGATCAGCTCCTGCGGCAGCATCATCAGGGCGCCCGTACCGCCGCGGGCCGAGGGCCGGAAGGACACGGTGAGCCCGTGCTTGCGGGCGAGACGGCCGACGACGGCGAGGCCGAGGCGGGTGCCGGAGAGTCCGGCCAGGTCCAGCGACCCGGCGCTCACGGCCTGTTCGGCGCGGCGCAGCTGAACCTCGCTCATGACCAGTCCGCTGTCCTCGACGGTGATGACGATCCCGGCCGGCACCTCCTCCACGTACACGTGGACCTCGGCGGTCGGCGGGGAGAAGTTCGCGGCGTTGTCGAGGAGTTCGGCCAGGGCGTGCATGACGCCCTCCGCGGCGTGCCCGGCGACGGCGGCCTCGCTGGTGGAGTGCAGCCGGACCCGCTGGTAGCCGCCGATCCGGCCCATCGCGCCGCGCAGCACCGATTCCATCACGATCGGCTTGGCCCAGCGGCGGCCCGAGCGGGCCCCGGTGAGCACGGCGATGGAGTCGGCGAGGCGGCCCGCCTGGGCGGTGCGGTGGTCGAGGTGGAGCAGGTCGCCGAGGACGTCCTCGTCGGCGTGCCGGTGCTCCATGTCGCGCAGGTCGGCGAGCATTCCGGTGGCGAAGGCCTGCATCCGGCCGGCCGCGTTGGCGGCGGCGGCCATGGCGGCGGCCCGGGCGGACCGGGCGAGGCGCAGCTCTTCGGCCAGTTGCTCGCGGGAGGCCGCGCCGGTGGCGGCCAGTGCGTCGAGCTCCGCGGCGTGGGCGGCCGTCAGGTGGTCCAGTTCGGCGGTGTGGGCGTGCGTCAGCCTGTTCCGCTCGGCTGTGCGGGCGGCCGCGTCGCGCGCGGCGTCGGCGGTCAGCCGGGCGATGTGCGCGTCACGGGCGGCGGCTTCCCCCTCCAGACCGGAGATCCGGCGGCGCAGCTGCCGGGCCGTGCGCGTCGACCAGACGACGGCGAAGGCCGCTACGGCGAGCAGCACCACCCCCGCGCCGGAGAACCAGGCGAGCGGGGTGCGGACGGCCGTCGGGGCCGCGGCCACCGCCGCCGTCGAGACCGCACCGGTGACCGCTGTGGTGATCAGCAGGGCGAGCGCGGAGGGGCGGAGAGGTGAGCGGGGCACCGTCATCGATCAAGGCCTCATACCGGGCGGGAACGGAGGAGATGGTTTCCTGGGGTAACGAGGCCCAACTATAGGAGAGTTATTGATCCATTTGGAAAGCTCTTGACCCTCATCACGTTCCGTAGTGACCAATAAAGAACGCTCTGCATCTCTATACGAACGTTTGGTGTGGCCGATACCGACCCCCGGCGCCGACCTCGACGCGGATCCACACGGACCGACGCGGACCGATCATCACATTGCGGTCCATGACATCCTGTGACGTCACAACTCGCCGGGCGGAATCGGCGGACGTCCGGGGAATTTGGGGAAGGTCGATGAGGCTCTGCTTCCTGGTGGAGGAGCACTACCGCCACGACGGCATGCCGAACGCGGTGATCGGGCAACTGACCGCGTGGGGTCACCAGGTGGACGTGGTGCGGCCGGGCGGCTCGCTGCTGCGCATGTCCGAGGTGGTGGACGCGGGGGCACACGACGCCTGGGTGCTCAAAACGGTCTCCGGCGGGCCGGGACTGACCCTGCTCGAAGCCGCCGCCGCGGCCGGGACGACCACGGTCAACGACGCCCGCTCGATCCGCGGCGTACGGGACAAGGCGCTGGCCGCCGCCATCGGACGCGGCCGGGGGCTCCCGCTGCCGCCCACGTACGCGGTGGCCCGCCCCGAACTGCTCCGGGAGATACCGGCGGCGGAGTACCCCCTGGTCGTCAAACCCGCCGACGGCAGCTCCGGGCGGGCCGTGCACCTGGTGCCCTCGCCGGGGCGGCTGGAGGAGATGCTGCCCGGACTGGCGGGCGAGGGCATGCTCATCGCCCAGCCGTACGTGCCCAACTCGGGGACCGACATCAAGGTGTACGGGGTCGGCGGGGAGCTGTTCGCCACCGAGCGCTGCTCGCCGCTGCACCCCGACCCCGCGGTGCGCGAGCGCCGCGTGCCGCTGTCCGCGGAGGTCGCGGCGATCGCCGCGCAGGTGGGCTCGGTGTACGGGCTCGACCTGTACGGGGTGGACGTGCTGCTGGGCCCGGAGGGGCCGGTGGTCGTCGACGTGAACGACTTCCCGAGCTTCCGTCAGGTGCCGGACGCGGCGGCCCGGGTGGCCCGGGCGGTCCTGGGGCTGGCCCGGGCGGGCGGCTCCACCGCCCCGTACCTCCGGCCGCACGCCTCGCCGCCCCTGCCGATACCGGCGCAGGCCTCGGCAGGGGCCGGTGACAGCGCGTGAGGATCGGCCTGATCACGCCGGAGCCCGGCCATCCGCTGCTGGCCGCGACCACCGGCCTGCTGGCCCGCGAGCACACCGTCGAGGCGCTCGATCCGGTCACCGCCGACGTGCCGCGGCAGCTGGCCGACGTGTACCTGCTGAAGTCGGGGACGCCGCACGCGGTGGCCCTCGCACGGCGCCTGGAGCGGCGCGGGGCCACCGTGGTGAACTCCGCGGCGGCAACCACGCTGTGCCAGGACCGGACGCGGATGGCGGAGCTCGCCCGGCGCTCCGGCCTGCCCTTCGCCGCGACCCGGACCTTCGGCTCCCTCGCCGCGTGGGCCGCCGAGGCCCCGCTCTCCTCCCCCGTGGTGGTCAAGAGCCGGCACAACCGCCGGGGCGACCTCGTCGCCCGCGTCGACGACGCCGGGCAGCTGGCCCGGCTGGCGGCTGTCTGGTCGCGGGAGCCGGTGGTGGTCCAGGAGTTCGCGCCCAACAGCGGCTGGGACCACAAGCTGTGGGCGATAGGGGACCGGGTCTTCGCGGCCACGCGCCGTTCGGAGCTGTCCCCGCAGGGGCGCGGCCCCAACCGGCCGCTGCCACTGGACGCGCTGCCGGCCGGCTGGGCCGCCCTGGTGCGCGAGGTGGGCGCGGTGTTCGCGCTGGACGTCTACGGCGTGGACATCCTCGACACCGGCGACGGCACACCGCTGATCGTCGACGTCAACGCCTTCCCGGGCATCCGCGGCCAGGACGGCGCCCCGGAGGCCCTGGCGGCCCTGACACTGCGCCGCGCGCACGAGGCGTCGGGGGCGTCAGGGGTGTCAGGGGTGTCCAGCTCCGCTTAGGTCCCGGAAGGGACCGGACGGGGGAACGGCCCCGGGCTGCCGGCGTCCGGGACGGTGTCGCGGCGCCGACGGGCGGCGGGCGCCGCGAGGATCGGGGCATGGGCGTCGTCCTGCCGGTCCTCTTCGCGCTGTTCGCGGCGCTGAGCAACGCGCTCGCCACCGTGCTCCAGCGGCGGGCCGCGCTCACCGTGCCGCAGAGCGACGGCTTCCGCATCGGGCTGGTCCTCGACCTGCTGCGCAGGCCGCTGTGGCTCGCCGGGATCCTGGCCGTGATCGCGGCCGGCGTCGGGCAGGCCCTGGCACTGGCCACCGGGGCGCTGGCCCTCGTACAGCCGCTGTTCGTACTGGAACTGCCGCTCGCCCTGCTGATCGCCTCGCTGATGGCCCGGCAACGGCTGTCCGGGGCGCTGTGGCTCGCCGTGGCCGGGGTGGTGGCCGGGCTGGGGACCGTCCTGTTCGCCGCCTCTCCCGAGGGCAACCGTACGCACGTACCGCTCGACCGGTGGGGCCTGTCCCTGGCCGTGTGCGCGGCCGCGGTCGTCGCCCTGGCCGCGGCCGGGCTGAGCCGCCCGCCGGGTCGTGCCCGGGCCGGCTGCCTCGGCGCCGCCACGGCCGTCTGCTACGCGCTCACGGCCGCCCTGATGAAGTCCGCCGTGCACATCCTCGACGAGCGCGGCCTCGGCGCGTTCCTGACCACCTGGCAGACCTACGCCTTCGGCGCGACCGGCATCTGCGCCCTGCTCCTGCTCGAACACGCCATGCAGGGCGGCCCGCTGGTCGCCTCGCAGCCCGCGCTGACCCTCGGCGACGCGGGCGTCAGCGTCGCCCTGGGCGTGGTCCTCTACGAGGAGCACCTGCGGGCCCACTGGTGGGTGGTCCCCCAGCTGCTGGGCATCGCCCTGATCTGCGCCGGGGTGCTCGCCCTGGCCCGGGCGGAGGAGGACGCGCCGTGACCCGCCAGGGCCCGCCCCGTCCGAGGCGGCAGTGCCCGGCAGCCTGCCACCGGCACACCGGCCGGACAAGGCCGGGTCCGGGTAACGTGCGGGGCCAGTCGAACGGAGGGCGGGATCGTGCGCGCGGTGGTCTTCGAACGGTACGGGGAGCAGGCCGGGGTCACGGAGGTGGCGGATCCCGTTCCGGCGGCGGGCGGGGTGGTGGTGCGGGTGGAGGCCACCGGACTGTGCCGCAGCGACTGGCACGGCTGGATGGGGCACGACCCGGACATCGTGCTGCCCCACGTGCCGGGGCACGAACTGGCGGGCGTGGTCGAGGCAGTGGGATCGGGCGTGACCCGCTGGCGGCCCGGGGACCGGGTGACGGCTCCGTTCATCTGCGCCTGCGGAAGCTGCCCCGACTGCGCGGCCGGTGACCACCAGGTGTGCTCGCGGCAGACGCAGCCCGGCTTCACGCACTGGGGCTCCTTCGCCGAGTACGTGGCCCTGGACCACGCCGACGTCAACCTGGTGGCCGTGCCCGAGGAGCTCTCGTACGCGACGGCCGCCGGGCTGGGCTGCCGGTTCGCGACGGCCTTTCGGGCCGTGGTCGCACAGGGGCGGGTGGCCGCCGGCGAGTGGGTGGCGGTGCACGGCTGCGGCGGGGTGGGGCTCTCCGCCGTGATGGTCGCGGCAGCGGCCGGGGCCCGGGTCGTCGCCGTCGACACCGCGCCCGGCGCGCTGGAGCTGGCGCGGAAGTTCGGCGCCGCGCACTGCGTGGACGCCTCCGACCGCGCCGATACGGCCGAGGCCGTACGGGAGGCGACCGGAGGCGGCGCGCACCTCTCGCTCGACGCCCTGGGATCGCCCGCGACGGCGGCGGCCTCCGTGGCCGGGCTGCGCCGGCGCGGGCGTCACATGCAGGTCGGGCTGCTGCCCCGGGCGGCCGGCCCGGCCGTGCTGCCGATGGAGCGGGTGATCGGCTGGGAGCTGGAGATCCTCGGCAGCCACGGGATGGCCGCGCACGCGTACCCGCCGATGATGGAGATGGTCCGGGGCGGTCTGCTGCGCCCGGACCTGCTCGTCACCTCGACGATCCCGCTCGACGCGGCCCCGGCCGCCCTGGCGGCGATGGGCACGGCCCCGGGGCGCGGCGTCACGATCATCCTGCCGGGCTCCCGTACGAGGGCCTGAGCACGCGGGGCGGCGGCGCGTCGGGCCCGACCGCCGCGCCTGTCCCCGTCGCCCGGGCCGACGCCGGCCCGTACAGACGTCAGCGGACGGCCCGGCGCCGGGCCGTCCGCTCAGGTCAGGTCAGGTCAGGTCAGGTCAGGTCAGGTCAGGTCAGGTCAGGTCAGCTGCCGCACCTGCCGAGGCAGACCCTCGGCTTCTTCTCCGGTGCCTCTGTGTAGGTCATGTACTCCCAGTCGTGGGCCGAGGCGCCCACCACGGTGTCGGCCCAGCCGTCCTGGTAGCGGGCGGAACCGTCGGCCGTCGCCTTGCCCTGCCAGGCGACCGCCGCGCCCGCCGTGCAGTCGACCGACTGCCGGAGCCAGCCGCCGACCTTCCTGCCGCCCTGCTGCTGGACCACGTACACGTGCACCGCGGCCCACACGGACTTGTTGCAGCGCAGGGTGCCGTGGAGCACGGCCTCGCCCTCGGGGGTGACGCTGCCGATCCGGGCGGCCGTCACCGCCAGCGCCAGCGGCGGCGAGGCGGGCGGGGCCTGGATGCGGACCGACCCCCGGGAGGCCGCCGCGCTGCCCTCGCAGCGCTGCTCGAAGTCGGCGTCGAGGAAGTTGAGCCAGCCCTGCGGACTCCAGTCGATCCGGTGCACGGTGAAGCTGCCCGTGAGGCCGGTGCAGTAGCGGCCGTCGCCGGAGAAGTCGATCCCGGGCGCGTTCTCGTGGAACGGGAAGAGGGTGGCTCCGGCGTAGGTCCCGGCGGTGAGCCGCCGGCCCGCCGGGGCGCCGAACGCCACGTACCACCAGGTGTCGCCGTCCCGGACCCGGATCTCCGCCATGTTGCTGCCGGTGCTCCGGTAGACGAGGAAGCTCTGCCCGGGGGTGCCGAAGGATTCCGACCGGCCCTGGGTGACCTCGTCACCGGGGTCACCGCTGAAGGTGAACGTTCCTTCGGAGACGGGCTGTTCGATGGTGGGCAGCTCCGGCGGGTCGTCCGCGGCCGCGGCGGCGGCCGCCCGGGCGTACCTCGGGCCGTGGTCCGCCGTGGTGGACCGCTCCCCGGTTCCGGGCGCCGTCACCACGGCGGTGGCCTGCGCGGCGGCCTGCGCGGTGCCTCCCGCGGCCACTCCCCCGGCCGCGAGCCCCACCAGCAGTCCCGCCGCCGCGACGGCGCGCACGAGCCTGTGGCGCATCGAGCTCCGTACCATTCGGATCCCCCCTGGATTCCGCTGTCATGGTGGAGGCAGCCTAGGGTGCGTCCGGCCGATCAGGCCGGGTCGGGAGGCGGAACGGCCGGAACCGGGGCCTGGCGGGCGGGACTTCGGGTACGCCCCCTACGGCGTCCGGGCCAGGCGGCGGCGACGGCGGCGGGGGGCGGTGAGGGCGGTGCCCGTCACCGCGAGCAGCAGGGCTGCCGACACCGTCAGGAGCCAGACCGGGATGCCGTCCCCCACCGTGAGCAGCTCGTTGCGGTAGATCACCCGCCGGTACGGGGTGTCCTTCGGGGTGGCGCGCAGCTCGTGGTCTCCGTCGATGCGGCCCGGCTCGGGGAAGCTCTGGTCGATGGCGGTCAGGAACACCTTCTCGCCGCCGGTGAGTTCGGACAGCGGGCCCTTCTCGGGCGCGATGGTTCCTGCGAAGGTCACCTTCGGTGCGTTCCCGCCGATCGGGGAGGCGGGCTCCATCCGGTGGTCGGCCAGCACGTACAGGCCGAGCGACTGGCCGGTTCTGGCCATCCGCGACAACCGCATCGGGTAGACGAGCCGGTCGCTGTCGAAGCGGATGCTCAGCGGGTCCAGGTCGCCCCGCAGCGGCTTGCCCGGCTCGCGCGGGGCGAGGCGTACGGCGACGTACTCCCACTTCTGGTCGACGTAGGGCTTGACCTCTGCGGCGAGGCGGTCGGGCAGTTGGAAGCCGTTGGACTCCAGCCAGTTCTTGAGGGCGTCGGGGTCGGTGGCGGTGAGGCGGGCCACGTCGAAGTCTCCGAGCTGCTCGCGGCCGACGACGCCGACTCCGCTGCCCGCGCTGCCCGGCAGCGCGGCGGCGGCTCCGTCGCCGCGGCCGGAGGAGAAGGGCCAGTCGCCGCTGCGCGGCCAGAAGTAGCTACGGGTCCTGCGCTCGGGCCGGGTCATCCGGGCGAGTTCGTCGAACACCTCCCCGTCGCCGAGCTCCACGGTGGCCCGCCCGGGCACGGGCATGATCCAGGCGGCGCGGTGGGCGTCCCCGCCGACGGTGAACCGCATCACGATCCGCTCCGTGCGGCCGTCCCAGCGCACGACGGACGTCTCCCGGTCGACCCCGATCCGGGACCGGCCGTCGGGGACCATCGCCCCGCAGCCGCACGCGTACGCGGGGCTGATCAGCGACCCGAGCTGGGTCACGAGCAGGGCGAACAGCAGGGCGAGGACTCTTCGTTTCATACGCACGGGATCTCAGACGAGAGCCCGGGGGATCCGGTTCCGGGCCCTGGCGAACGGTCCGCGCGGAGTGCCGCTGGCCCCCGGCCTGGCCGAATCGCATACTCCTCCCATGAGAGGGACGGACAAGCGCAGCAGCCCGTTGGTGCCCGACGCTGTGGCGGCGGAGATCGCACGGCACGACTGGGATCGCATCGAGTGCGGCTGCGGGCGTTCCGCGCTGCATCTGGAGGAGACCCTGTGGGCCGCGGCCGAGGGGCATCCGGCCGCGTTCCGGGCGCTGCAGGGGCATGCCTTCGCGGGGACCCGGCTGGCGCCGCCCGCTCCGGCGGTGGCCGGGGTGCTGATGGCCGTGTGGACGGCGGGCCCGCCGCGCCAGTCGACCCGCGAGGCGCTGCTGTGGACGCTGCTGGCCCTGCTCGGCACGGAGGACGACGGGACCTCGCACGAGGCGGGGCTGTACGGGCAGTGCTCCGCGTTCATCCGCCGGGGCCTGCCGGAGCTCCACCGGGAGGCCGCGGCCGCCCCGGGATCGGTGACCGCCGCCTACGCCGAGGGCATCGTGGACATCCTCGGCCTGCGGACCTGAACGGCCCCGCCGGACGGCACGGTTCCGCGCGGGTCCGGCCGGGCGTCACGGCAGCAGGCAGGCCCTCAGCACGTCGGGGGTGACCTCCTCCAGGGACCCGGCGAAGGTGCGCGGCGGCGAGTCCGGCACCGCCAGCAGCGACGGGACCACCAGTACGGCGCATCCGGCGGCCTCGGCCGAGGCCGCGCCGTCCGGCGAGTCCTCCACCGCCACGCAGGCGCCGGGTGGCAGGCCGAGGCGCCGGGCGGCCGTCCGGTACGGGTCCGGGTGCGGCTTGGTCCGCTCGGTGTCGTCGGCGGACACGGTGAAGGCGAAGGGGACGTGGGCGAGGGAGCCGCCGACCACGGAGTCCACGACCACCCGCGGCGATGCGCTGACCAGGGCGAAGGGCACGCCCTCGGCTTCGAGTGCGGCCAGCAGCCGCTGGGCTCCGGGCCGCATCGGGGCCCCTTCCTCCACCTGGCGGAAGAAGAGCGCGGTGAGCGCGGCGGCGACCTCGGCCGGGTCGCCCGCGCCGGTGGCCCGTACGAGGTGCGCGGCGGTGTCCTCGACCGCGCGGCCGACCACCTCGGGCGCGTCCGCGGCGGTGAGCCGGTGGCCGAGGCCGTCGGCGATCTCCTCGGTGGTCCGCCACCAGATCACCTCGGTGTCGACCAGGGTGCCGTCCATGTCGAACAGGACCGCTGCGAGCGCGCTCACGCGGGCCCGGCCACGACGAGGACGGGCCGCTGGGCCAGGCCGACGACGGCCCGGGCGCCGGGGACCAGTGCGCCCGCGTCGCGCGAGGGCAGGTCCGCCTTGACCGGGACCGCGCCGGGCAGTTCGAGGTGGAGCCGGGTCACCGAGCCGAAGAACGAGGCGGAGACCACGGTGGCCGGGCCTTCGGGATCGGCGACGGCCGTGACGTTCTCCGGGCGTACGAGGACCTCGACGTCACGGCCGGCCGGGACGGTCGGCACCGGGCCGTCCACGGGCAGCCGTGCTCCGGCGACCTCCACGAGGCCGGTCCCGGTGAGCCGTCCGGGCAGCCGGTTCATGGTGCCGACGAACTCGGCGACGAACGGGGTCGCGGGACGCTCGTAGAGCTCGGCTGGGGCGGCGCACTGCTCCAGCTTCCCTGCGTTCAGTACGGCCACCCGGTCGGCCATCGACAGGGCTTCCTCCTGGTCGTGGGTGACGAACACGGTGGTGATGCCGAGGGAGAGCTGGAGCCGGCGGATCTCCTCGCGCAGGTTCGACCGTACCTTGGCGTCGAGCGCGGAGAGCGGCTCGTCGAGCAGGAGCACGCGCGGGCGCAGGGCCAGGGCGCGGGCGAGGGCGACGCGCTGCTGCTGGCCGCCGGACATCTGGTGCGGGTAGCGGTCGCCGTGGTCGGGGAGGCCCACCAGGTCCAGGAGTTCGGCGGCCCGTTCGCGGCGCTGCGCCGCGCCGACCTTGCGCACCCGCAGACCGAAGGCGACGTTGTCGCGGGCGCTGAGGTTCGGGAAGAGGCTGTAGGACTGGAAGACCATGCCCGCGTCACGGCGGTTGGCCGGGACGCCGGTGATGTCCCGGCCGTCCACGAGGACTTCGCCGGAGTCGGGCTGCTCGAAGCCTGCGAGGACCCGCAGGGCGGTGGTCTTGCCGCAGCCCGACGGGCCGAGCAGGGCGAGGAGTTCGCCGGGCTCCACGGTCAGGTCGAGTCCGTCGAGGGCGACGGTGGAGCCGAACGACCTGCGCAGGCCGCGGAATTCGACGCGCGCGCCCACGGGGCCGGCCGTGCCTTCGGGGTCCGCGGGCTTCCTGGACGCGGGAAGGGCGGTGGGCGAGGTAGGCATGGGGTCAGGACTCCTTGCGGGAGGGGGTGGCGGGGGCGGCCGCGGCGGTGGAGGGGCTGGTCCCGGCCCGCGAGAGGGCGAGCAGCAGCAGCCAGGTGATGAGGAGGCTGAGGATCGAGACGGCCACCGACATCCGGGCGTGGGCTCCGGAGATCGAGACGATCCACACGGCGAAGGGCCGGAACCCGAGGAGGGAGGAGATGGTGAACTCGCCGAGGACCAGGGCCAGGGTGAGGAAGGCGGCTCCGGCGAGCGAGGACCTCAGGTTCGGCAGCAGCACGCGCACGACGACGTGGAACCAGCCGGCGCCGCAGCTGCGGGCGGCCTCGACCAGCGTCGGCACGTCGACGGCGCGCAGGCCCGCGTCGAGCGAGCGGTGGACGAAGGGCAGTGCCAGCACCGTGTAGGCGAGGACCAGGACGACGGGGAAGTCCTCGTTCTGGACGGCGAGGAAGGTCTGGTAGAGCGGGGTCCGCGAGAGGTGTTCGGGTCCCCAGCGCAGCACGGTGGTGATGCCGGTGACCAGGGCGATCGGCGGCACCACGAGCGGCAGCATGCACATCACCTCGACGACCGGGCGCAGCCGGGGCGAGCCGAGCCGTACGGCGATCAGCGCGGGCACCGCGAGCAGCAGGGACAGCGCGATGGTGGCGGCGGCCAGGCCGAGGGAGAGCAGCAGGCTCTCGGTGAACCCGTCGGCGGAGAGCAGCTGGGTGTAGGCCTCGAAGGAGACGCCCTGCCCGGGCACGTGCACGGTGAAGACGAAGGAGGCGAGCAGCGGGACGAGGAAGTACGCGCCCGCGAGGAGGAGAACGGCTCCGCGCCAGACGCGGGGCCTGCGGCGTGCCCGCCGAGGGGCCGCCGGGCGGGGTGCCTTCGCGGACCCGGCCTCGTCCCCGGCCGGGGTGGCGGGGGCGTGGGCGGGCGGGGTCGCCGCGTCGGACGGGGTCGCCGGGTCGGACGGGGTCGCCGGGTCGGACGGGACCGCCCGGGCCGGCGCGGGCGGGATCATCGCAGCCATCGGGCACTCCGTCGCTGGAGGGGCAGGTAGACCGCCATGACCAGGCCGGCGATCAGGATCATGTCGAGGCCGAGGGCGAGCGCCACGTTCTCCTGGCCGGTGAGCACGTTCCCCGACAGCGCGTCCGCGATCTTGAGGGTGACCAGCGGGACGGAGCCGCCGACGAGTGCGGCGGCCGTGGCGTGGGCGGCGAAGGCGGTGCCGAAGAGCAGCACGAATCCGCCGAGCAGGGAGGGCGCGAGCACCGGCAGGCCGACGTGGCGCCAGAACTGCCGGCTGGTGGCCCCGCTGTTCTGGGCGGCCTCGCGCCACTGCGGGCGCAGCCCGTCCAGCGCCGGGGCGATCACGAGCACCATGAGCGGGGTCAGGAAGTACAGGTAGACCACGGTGAGGCCGGTGAAGGAGTACAGGTTCCAGCCGTGGTCGGTGAGCCGGCCGAGCTGGGTGAGGACTCCGGAGATGCCGACGGTGGCGATGAAGGCGAAGGCCAGCGGTACGCCGCCGAAGTTGGCGAGCACGCCCGAGGCCGTGAGGGCGGCTCCGCGCAGGGCCGGGGAGCCCGAGGTGACCACGGCCTGGGCGATGAGCACGCCGAGGACCGCGCCGATCAGGGCGGTCAGGGCGGACAGCTGGACGCTGCCGACGAGCGAGCCGAGGTAGGGGCCCTGGAGGGAGCGCGCGAGGTGCTCACCGGTCGCCTGGGTGGCGCCGGTCGCCGGGTCGGTACGGGTGACCGCGCCGAAGGCGATGGACCCGAGCGGGACGCCGAAGCAGAGCCCGGTGAAGGCGAGGAGCGGGACGGCCGCTAGCCAGGTGCGCGGGCCGCGCCGCCGGCGGCGGGTACTGCCGCCGGCGGTGCGGTCGACGGACGGGCCCGTCGTCGTGTGGGGGGTGGTGGGAGAGGCGGACATCAGGAGAGGGCCTTGTCCCACTTCTCGGCGAGGGTGGCCTTGGCCTTGTCGAGCTCTTCGGAGGCGGGGAAGGCCGGGGTTCCCTGCACCTGCGGGAGCTTGGCGACGGCGTCCTTGTCGGCGGTGCCGTCCTGGGTCATGACGGGCAGCAGGACCGGGCGGGCGTACCCCTTGAGCCAGAGGTTCTGGCCCTCGGCGCTGTAGAGGAACTCCATCCACAGGCGGGCGGCGGCCGGGTTCGGGGCCTCCTTGTTGATGGCCTGGGAGTAGAACTGGGCGAAGACGCCGTCGGAGGGGACGGTGACCTTCCAGTCGACGCCCTTGCCCTTGACCTGCTCGGCGTAGCCCGCGTTCAGGTAGTCCCAGTCGATGGAGATGGGCGTCTCGCCCTTCTCGACGGTGGCCGGGGTGGACTCGACCGGGATGAAGTTGCCGCTCTTGCGCAGCTGCCCGAAGAAGTCGATGCCCGGCTGGATGTCGCCGAAGGAGCCCTTGTTGGCGAGCGCGGCCGCGTAGACGCCGCCGAAGGCCGAACCGGACTTCGTGGGGTTGCCGTTGAGGGCGACCTTGCCCTTGTACTCGGGCTTGGCCAGGTCGGCGAAGGTCTGCGGGCAGGTCTTGATGCGCGCGGCGTCGCAGCCGATGGAGACGTAGCCGCCGTAGTCGTTGTACCAGCGGCCGTCGGCGTCTTTCTGGCCGGCGGGGATCTTGTCCCAGGCGGCGACCTTGTACGGGGCGAAGAGGTTCTCGGCGGCGCCGCTGCGGGCGAAGGCGATGCCGAGGTCGAGGACGTCGGGGGCGCGCTTCTGGCCCTTGCGGGACTTGACGGCGGCGATCTCGTCGGAGCTGGAGGCGTCCGGGTTCTCACTGTTGACCTTGATCTTGTACTTGGCTTCGAAGGCCTTGATGATCTCGCCGTAGTTCGCCCAGTCCGGCGGCAGCGCGATCACGTTGAGCTGGCCCTCCTTCTGCGCGGCGGCGACGAGGGCCTCCATCGAGCCGAAGTCGGCCACCGAGGCCGCGGCGCCCGGCTGCGGCTGGTTCTTCGCGTCGCCGGCGCCGCCGGCGGGCTGGTCGGGGGCGGCACCACACGCGCTGAGCGTGGTGAGGACGGCGGCGCTGAGCAGTACGGCCGCACCGCGACGGGCGGAGGAACTGAGCACGGTCTCTCCCGGAGACTAAGGCAGAAGGAGGAGCTGACTTGTCTGAACAAGTTGGCTCCAGTTCGCCCGGGTCCGCTGTACGGACGGTGAACGGCGCCCGTCTCCGGAAGCACGGCTCGGCGAAGAAGGAGATTGACCGGAAGCAGCCTCGACAGGACCTGCTGGAATGATCATGCGTTACCCGTACACAGTGGTCCCGGGACGAGGATCCGGGACACGGCGAGCAGGGGGAGAACGGCATGGGCACGGTCCGGTACCTGGAGATCGCCGAGGCGCTGCGCGCGGCGATCCTCTCCGGCGAACTCCCCGTGGGCGCCCGGCTGCCCTCCGAGAGCGATCTGGCCGCGCGCTGGTCGGCCTCGCGCGGGACGGTCCGGCAGGCGGTCGCCACGCTCGCCACGGAGGGGCTGATCGGATCCCGCCAGGGGGCGCGCAGGATCGTCCTGCGCCAGGAGCGCCGGCACAGCTTCGGCGAGCTCAACAGCTTCGCCCAGTGGGCCGAGGGGATCGGGCACACGGCCGCCAGCCGGTTCCTGTCCCGGACCCGCCGGCCGGCCACCGCCGAGGAGGCCGGCCGCCTCGCGCTGGCGCCGGGTACCGAGATCCTCGCCGCGCTGCGGCTGCGGCTGCTCGACGGGGAACCGACCATGGTGGAGCGGACCGCGTACGCCGACTGGGTCGCCGCGGCGGTCGAGGCGATGCCCGTGGACTGCCGCTCCGTCATGGACGGCCTGGCCGAGGGCTCGGGGGTCGTCGCCCACTACGGCGAGCACCTCATCGACGCCCTGCCCGCGGGCAGCGAGGACGCCCGGCTGCTGGGGGTGCGGCGCGGCAGCCCGCTGCTGCGCCAGCGGCACGTGTCCGCGACGGGCACGGGCCGTCCGATCGAGTGGTCCGACGACCGCTACCTGGCCGGCAGCGTCACCTTCAGTGTGAGCAACTCGGCGGTAGCAACACCCTTGGAGCGGCACGCAGGCGACCGCTGAGGCCCCCTCGTCCAGGGCGCACGCGGCCCCGGCGACGGCCCCCGGCAGCCAGTCGGCGACCCGGCCGAAGCCGTAACCCGGCTCCGCGGCACGGCCGTTGTCCTTGGCACGGGCCCGGTCGAAGGAGAAGACCGGTCGCCCGCTACGGGAAGACCCGCTACGACGCGCCCGGCGTCACCAGGCCCGTCTCGTAGGCGAGTACCACGGCCTGGGCCCGGTCCCGGAGAGACAGTTTCGCGAAGATCCGGGCCACGTGGGTCTTCACGGTGGCTTCGCTCAGGGTCAGCTCCTGAGCCAGTTCGGCATTGGATCGGCCGTGGCCCATCAAGGTCAGCACCTCGCGTTCGCGCGGGGTCAACGCGGCGAGTTCCGGGCGGTCCCGGGCCGGCCCGTCGGCGCCCGCAGTAGCCGGAGCGCAGCGTTCCACCAGGCGGCGGGTGATCGACGGGGAGAGCAGCGCGTCACCGGTACCGACCAGCCGGACGGCGGCTGCGAGATGGGCGGGGGTGACGTCCTTGAGCAGGAAGCCGCTGGCTCCGGCGGCGAGCGCGGCGTACACGTAGCGGTCGAGGTCGAAGGTGGTCAGCATGATCACCCGGCAGCCCGGGGACTCGGCGAGGATCCGCCGGGCGGCCTCCAGGCCGTCCATGTTCGGCATCCGGATGTCCAGCAGTACGACGTCCGGGCGCAGTCGGCGCACCGCCGTGACGGCCTCCACCCCATCGGCGGCCACGCCGACCACCTCGATCCCACGGGCCGTCAGGATCAGCTGGAACCCGGTGCGGACGAGCTCCTGGTCGTCGGCGATCACCACCCGGGGCCCGGACGCGGCGCCCCCGGGGGACGCGGCGGGCGCCGTCACGGCCGGTCCAGCGGGAGGCGGGCGCGGACCCGGAAGCCGCCGCCGAGGCGGCGGCGGGCGTCGAGGTCTCCGCCGTAGACGGCGACGCGCTCGCGCAGCCCGAGCAGGCCCCGGCCGGTTCCGTCGGCCTGGGGCGCCGCTCCACCGGGGCCCCGCCCCGGTCGCTCCCCCGGCGTACCCGGGCCGGGGGCCGGACCGCCTGACAGGGCGCTCGGCCCGCCGTTGAGCACTTCCACGCGCAGCGCGTGCTCCGCGTACCGCACCGTCACCATCGTCTTCGCCCCGTCCGCGTGTTTGAGTGCGTTGGTCAGTGACTCCTGGATGATCCGGTACGCCGTGACGTCGATCCCGGCGGGCAGCGGCCGCGGTTCGCCGGATATGCGCACCTCCACCGGCAGGCCCGCGAAGGCGAACCGGTCGATCAGCGGGCTCAGCCGGTCCAGGCTCGGCTGCGGCGACTGCGGTGACGGCCCGACGGCGGGCCGCGCCCCGTACGCCTCGTACGGCTCGTCCGTGCCGTCCTGGGCGGGCGCGAGCAGTCCCAGCAGGTGCCGCAGCTCGGTCATCGTGTTCCGTCCGGCGCTCTCCACGGCTCCCATGGCCGCCGCGGCCGCCTCCGGCATGGTGCCCAGCACCTCGCGGGCGGCTCCGGCCTGGACCACCATCAGGCTGACGTTGTGGCTGACGATGTCGTGGAGCTCCGCCGCGATCCTGGCCCGTTCGGCGTCCACGGCCGTACGGGCCGCCGCTTCGCGTTCCCGTTCCAGCAGCCAGCCCCGCTCCCCCAGGGCCGCCCTGTGCGCGCGCCGCGCGCGCAGCAGTGCCACGCCCAGCCCGGCGGCCACGGCGGCGGCGGCGCAGGCCACGGCCACCGCGATGATCAGTCCCACCCCGAACTCCCCTGCCCCGTAAGTCCCGCGGCCCGCGCACCGCGTTCCGCGCACCCCGTTCCGGTCATTGTGCCGGAGGACCCGCGTACATCCCCAGGATGACCTGCCCGGGCCTTTACATCCGGGGGCTGACGCCCCGTCCGCGGGGCCCGCTCTAGGTTCGGGCCATGACAACTGATCACGACAGCACACGGCCCGTGGCGGTGCGGCTGGACGGCGTGTACAAGGAGTACGGCGACGCGAGGGCCCTGGACGGCCTGTCGCTGGAGATCCGGGCGGGCGAAGCGGTCGCCGTGATGGGTCCCTCCGGCTGCGGCAAGTCCACGCTGCTCAACATGGTGGCCGGACTGGACCGGCCCACCTCGGGCCTGGTCGAGGTCCACGGCCAGGACCTCGGCGGGCTCGACGAGACCGGGCTGGCGCTGTTCCGGCGCCGCAACATCGGCATGATCTTCCAGTTCTTCAACCTCATCGACGATCTGCCCGCGCTCGACAACGTGGCCCTGGCCGCCCAGCTGACCGGCACACCGGCCCGGCAGGCCCGCCGCCGGGCCCTGGAACTCCTCGACGAACTCGGCGTCGCCGACCGCCGCGACAGCTACCCGGCGACCCTCAGCGGCGGCGAGCGCCAACGCGTCGCCGTGGCACGGGCATTGATGAACCGCCCAGCCCTGCTGCTGGCGGACGAGCCGACCGGCGCCCTCGACAGCCGCGCCGGGGAACAGGTGATGGACCTGCTGATCGACCTCAACCAGATCGGCCAGACCCTGTTGATCGTCACCCATGACCCGCAGCTGGCCACCCGGTGCGCCAGCCGGCTCGTCGAGGTCGCCGACGGCCGGGTGGCCCGCGAGAGCGTTCTGGAGGCGAGGGCGTGAGCGCCGTGTGGAGGGCCTCGCGCGCGGCCGTGAAGCGCCGCCGGCTCCAGACCTTCGTCATCGGGCTCGTCGTCCTGTGCTCGACCACGACCGTCCTCCTCGCGCTGGGTCTGCTCGACACCGCGTCGAGCTCCTTCGACAAGGCGTACGCCGCCCAGCGCGGCGCACACGCGGTGGCTACGTTCGACTCCGCGAAGGTCTCGCCGGAGCAGCTGGCGCGGACCGCGGAGCGGCCGGGGGTCCGGGCCGCGGCCGGGCCCTTCGGCCAGGCAGTCGTCGACATCCCCCAGGGCTGGCTGTGGATGGCGGGGGGCACCCTCACGGTGGTGGGCCGCGCCGATCCGGCCGGCCCCGTGGACCGGATCGAACTGCTGGAGGGCCGCTGGGCCACCGCGCCCGGCGAGATCGTCGTCAACTGGCCGTCCATGGGCTCCCCCGGCAGGGAGTTGCTGGGCACCAGGCTGGAGAAACCGGGAGCGCCGACGCTGACCGTCGTCGGGTTCGCGGCCAGCATGAGCAAGTCGGCGAGCGCCTGGGTCGCACCCGAGCAGCTGGCCGCGCTGCACCCCTCCGCCACCCAGATGCTCTACCGCTTCACACACGCCTCGACGCGGGCGCAGCTGGACTCCGGGCTGGCCGGGGCCACCGCCGGGCTGCCCTCGGAAGCCCTGACCGGCGCGCAGGACCACCTCACCCTCAAGCGGGCCTTCTCGGCCTTGGCCGACTCGTACCTCCCGTTCATGGTCCTCTTCGGCGTCCTGGGCCTGCTGGTCTCCACCCTGATCGTGGGGAACGTGGTCAGCGGGGCGGTCGTCTCCGGGTACCGGCACATCGGGGTGCTCAAGGCGCTGGGCTTCACCCCGAACCAGGTGGTGGCCGTGTACCTGATGATGACGGCCCTGCCGGCCGTCGTCGGCTCCGTACTCGGCACCCTGCTCGGCTCGGCCCTCGCCGGGCCCGTCCTGAAGGTCTCGTTCAGCGGCATCGAGACGGGCCAGGCCGCGGTGGACGGCATCGGAGCGTGGGTGTCGGTGGTCCCCCTGGTGGGGATGCCGGCCCTCGTCCTGCTGACCGCGCTGGTACCCGCCCTGCGGGCGCACCGGCTGCCCGCCGCACAGGCGATCAGCACGGGCGGAGCGCCGACGGCCGGGCGCGGGCGGCGCGTCCAGCGGGTGCTGGCCCACACCCAGCTGCCGCTCCCGGTCAGCCTCGGCCTCGGCCAGCCGTTCGCCCGCCCCGCGCGCACCCTGCTGACCATGGCGGCCATCGTCCTCGGGGTCACCACGGTGACTCTGGCCACCGGGCTGACCAGCACGATGCTCGCGTACGACGCCGCCGGCCGCGGCGACGGCGGCCCCAGGGTCCGGGTGGAGGTGGCGGGACCGCGGGACGGCCGCACCCCGCCCCTGCTGAGCGACCTCCAGATCGAGGAGCGGCTGCGGTCGCTGCCCGGGGATCCTCGGGTACGGGCCCGCGCGCTGGCCCAGGTGGGCATGGTCGGGCACGCCCAGCCCGTCTTCGCCGACTTCTACCGCGGGGACGCCGTCTACGGCGACGTGATCGTCGATGGCCGCGCGCCGGCGGCGGCGGGCGAGGTCGCCGCCGGGCCTGCGTTCCTCACCCAGTTCGGGCTGGAGGTGGGTGACGAGGTCACCCTGACGCTGAACGGCAGGCAGGTCCGGGCGACCGTCGTGGGCCGGCTCGTGGAGGGCAATGACCGGGCCGTGGAGGCCACCTGGCACACCCTCGCCCGGCTCGCCCCGGACACACACGCCATCGAGTACACGGTGCGGCTCGCCCCCGGCGCCGACGCCCGGGCGTACGCGCAGGCGGTCCAGGCCGCCGATCCCGGGCTGAGCGCGTCGGTGTCGGACACGGGGAACAGCGGCACCACCACCGTCGTCACCTTCTCCACGGTGTTCACGGTGCTGCTGACCGTCGTCGCCTCGCTCGGCGTCTTCAACACCGTCCTGCTGAACACCCGCGAGCGCCGCCGGGACCTGGGGATGCTCAAGTCCATCGGCATGACGCCCCGGCAGGTGGTGGCGATGACGGTGACCTCGGTCGCGGGGCTGGGCGTGGTCGGCGGGCTGATCGGCCTGCCGCTCGGGATGGCCGCGCACCGGCTCGTCGTCGACCACGTCGGGGTGGTCGCCTTCCCCGAGTCCATGAAGGACGTGTGGCACGCGCCGCAGCTGACCGCGATGCTGCTGGCGGGCGTGGCGATCGCGGTCCTGGGCGCCCTGCTCCCGGCCCGCGCGGCAGCGCGCATGCCGATCGCCTCGGTCCTGCACACCGAATGACCCTCATCGCGCCGGGGGTGTCAGTCGGTGACGGGCTCGTCCTCCGACGGGTTCGCTCCGGTGGCGCGCAGGCGCTGGTCGGCGGCGGCTGCCGCGCGGCGGGCCTCTCCGGCCGCGTGGGCGGCGGCGCGCAGCCGTTCCTCGGCCTCCGCCGCGGCGGCCGCGGCGTGTTCCGCCTCCTCGACCGCGCGCCGGTGGGCCTGCTCGGCCAGCCGGCGCTCGTCCTCCCGGGCCGTGGCGGCCCAGTGGGCGTCCTGGGCGGCGGCCCGCGCGGCGGCGGCCTCGCGGCGGTCGGACGGCTTCCGCGCGGCGGGTCGCTTCCGCGCGGGGGCGGGCGGCGCCGCGTCCGGGTCGAGGGCGGGGAACTCCGTCACCGCGGCCGGGGGCTTCGCGAGCCGGCCCGAGGCCCACGCCTCGGCCGCCTCCGGATCGGCGAGGACGGCACGGAGGATCTGCTCGACCTCCCGCACCACCGCCTCGGAGACCGGCGACCCCGCCTCCGCGGCCAGCCGCACCGCCTCCCGGGCCAGCGCCCCGATCACCACGTGCTGTTCGTGCGAGAGCTCGCGCAGCTGGTCCCCGTCCAGGGACCGGTGGGCCTCCCGTAGTGCCTGCCCCAGCTGGCGGAACTGCTCGACCTCCTCCGGCTTCTCCCGGACCAGCAGGTTCGACGTCCAGGCCGCCAGTGTGGGACGCCGCAGCGCCCGGATCCGCTTCGCCGCCGCCGGGTCCCCCTCCCGCTTCGCCCGGGCCGCGGCCGCGTCCCGTTCCGCCGTGAACCCCGCCGGGGCCAGCCCGTACAGCGCATCGATGACCTCTTCCACATCCACGCCGCCCACTGTCGGCCATCACGGGCCGCGGACGAGGGACGCGCAGCCGTGGCACCGGGACGGGACGAAGATCGCCGGAACGGCGCAGTACCTCGGCCCGCGCGGGTGAAACAGGGGCGCGCACCGGTTCCTGCCTGGGGTGCGGCCCGTTGCAGCAGGCATGCGCACTCCGATGGACGCCCCGATACACGCCCCGGCACCCTCCCCGTCCGAAGCGGCCTCCCCAGCTCCGTCCGAAGCCGCGTCCGCCGCCACCGCCGCCCCGCACGGGTCCTTCGCCGGCCTCGCCGCGGAGTCCGGCCCCGACCCCCTCCCCCGCATACGGGCCACGCTTCGCGACGGCGTCCTCGCCGTCAGCCTGGCCGGGGAGTTCGACCATTTCAGCTCCGCCCCGCTGCGCGGACTCCTCGCGGAGGGAGCCGCCCGCGGCGCGCGGCGCCTCGTCCTCGACACGGCCCTGGTCACCTTCTGCGACTCGGCCCTGCTCCACGCACTGGACCAGTGGGCCCGCGGCGGCGGCCGTGCGGAACTGGCCACCGCCTCCCGGCCCGTCCGCCTGCTGCTGGCCACCGCGGCCCGCGCACGGCGTCCGGGCCCGGGGGGCCCGCAAGTCGTTCCGTCACTTCCCCGGGCCGGAGGTCGTTAGGGCCTGGGGGGTTGACTCGGGGGGCGAAGGGATGACGGCATGCGGCAGTTTCCTCTGGAGATGCACCACGTGGCACCCGGTCGGGTGGTCGAGTGGCGGTTGCGGACCACGGCGGCGGAAGCCGACGGTCCGTACGGCGAGTCGGGCAGGTGGGCCTCCTTCAACCAGGAGAAGCACTTCACCGTCGCAGAGGAGAGCCGCGCCGCCGACGACCCCGTCGCCTCGTGGGTCTCGGTCACCTTCGAGGTGACCGGGCCGCTGGACGAACCGGCCCTGGCCCGGGCCCTGCTCTCCTTCGTCCAGCGCCACGAGGTGCTGCGGTGCGCGTTCCGCCGTCTCGCCGGTGAGCTGGCCTGCGAGCCCTTCGACCCCGCCGGGCTCTCCCTCGAGGCCCAGCACGTGGGCACGTTCGAGACCTCCGAGCGGCTGGGCGGCTTCCTCGCCGAGCGGTTCAAGCAGAGCATCGACACCCTCTCCTGGCCGCTGTTCATCATGGGCGCGGTCCTGCGCGAGGACTCCGCGACCGTCTACCTCACCTTCGACCACATCGTGTGCGACGGCATGTCGATGCCGATCGTCGTCCACGAGGTACTGACCGCCTACGAGGCCCTGTGCCGCGGCGAGGACATCGCGCTGCCCCCCGCCCCGAGCTACCTCGACTTCGCGGAGGAGCAGCGCGGCCGCTACCTCTCCATCGATGCGAGCGACGAACGCCTCGGCTACTGGAAGGAGTTCATGGCGCGCGGCGGCGAGTTCTTCCCCCGCTTCCCGCTCGACCTCGGTGTCGAGCCGGACCGCTTGTACCCGATCGTCAACGAGGCCTCGATGCTGCTGGACGCGGCCGAGGCGGAGGTGTTCGAGAAGGTCTGTCTGACGGTCGACGGGAAGCCGTTCATGGGGGTGCTCGCCGCCGTCGCCGTGTGCCTGCGCGAGGCGGGCGGTCCCGGTGTCTACCGCGGGTTCATGCCGGTCAGCGAGCGCGGCCGGGGGGTGTGGACGGACTCGGTGGGCTGGTTCGTGAACACCATGCCCATCGAGTTCGACGCCTCGCCCGGCCGGGACTTCGCCCAGGTGATGGCTTCGGTCCGGTCCGGGTTCACCGAGATGATCGGCCACATCGACGTGCCGTTCGTCCGGGCGTGGGAGCTGCTGGCGCCCGAGGAGTTCGCCGCCCGCTCCTGGCCGTACCCGGTGAACTTCTTCTCGTACATCGACATGCGCAAGTGCCGGGGCGCCGACCGCCACGAGGACTGGCGGCCCGCGTCCCACGTGTGGTCGGCGCGGGCCAACGGGGCCTGCTCCTGGTTCCAAAGGGACGCGGACGGCCTGCACATGAACTCCATCTACGTGGACACGGACGCGGCCCGCCGCACCATGGGCGACTTCCAGGAGGCGCTGCGCGGGACGGTCCAGGAGATCGCACGCTCCGGCGGATTCCGCCGGCCGGTCGCGCTCACCGCGCCCCGGCGGCCGGTCGGGACCCCGCGGGACGTGGCGGCGTTCTCCCGGACCCGCTGAGCCGGATCCCCGCGGCCCCTACTCGTAGAGGGTGTGGAGGAGGCGGTCGGGTACGACCGGCGGGGTGCCTTGCAGGACTCCGGTCGTGGCGCCCGCGACCAGGGCATGCTTGACCTGGCCGGGGGTGGCCGCCGGGTGCCGGGCGAGGTGGAGCGCCGCGGCGCCGGCCGTGTGGGCGGTCGCCGCCGAGGTGCCGCTGAGCGTCGCGGTGGCGGTGTCGCTGTCCTTCCAGGCCGAGGGGATCGCCACTCCGGGCGCGAAGAGGGCCACGCATGTGCCGTAGTTGGAGGAGGAGGCACGGCGGTCCAGACTGTCGCTGGCGCCGACTGCGATGATCTCGGGGAGCCGGGCGGGCGAGATGGAGCAGGCCCCGTCGGGCCGGCCGGAACTGCCCGCCGAGGCGGTGTAGGTGATCCCGGCGCGGATGGAGTTGCGTACGGCCGCGTCGAGGACGGTGCTGACCGCGCCGCCCAGGCTCATGTTCGCGACGGCGGGGCGGACCGCGTTCGCCGTCACCCAGTCGACTCCGGCGATGACCCCGGAAGTGCTGGCGGAGCCCTGGCAGTTGAGGACCCGTACGGCCACCGGCCGTGCCTCCTTGGCCACTCCGTAGGTGCGGCCCGCGGCGATCCCGGCCATGTGGGTGCCGTGGCCGTGGCAGTCGTTGCCGTTCTGGCCGTCGCCCACCGTGTCGGTCCCGACGGACGCCCGCCCGCCGAACTCCGCGTGGGTGGTGCGCAGTCCCGTGTCGATGACGTACACGCGGACGGCCGGGGCGGTGGTGCGGTACGTGTACGTGGTGGACAGCGGGAGCTTGCGCTGGTCGATCCGGTCGAGGCCCCAGGGGGCGTTCGGCTGGGTCGCCGCCGGAGCGGAGGCCCTGTCCGCCGCCTGCGCCGAGGCGTCCAGGGTGACCCGGGTGTCCTGGTGCACGCGGGCCACGCGCGGGTCGGCGGCCAGCCGGGCCGCCTGGGCGCGGCTCATCCGGGCGGAGAAGCCGTTGAGGGCCGAGCGGTACACGTGGCCGAGCCGGGCGCCGTCCGCCCGGGCCAGGAGTGCGTGGACGGACCGGCTCCCGGCGGGTTCCTTGAGTACCACGATCCAGCTGTCGGGGACCGCCGTCTCGGCGGGTCCCGCGAGCTGTAACTCCCCTGTGGGGGCGGCTTCCGCGGCGGCTGTCGGGCCGATGGGCAGGGCGGCGGCGGCGAGCACGGCGGCGGACACGAGCAGGCGGCGGCAACGTCTGGGGACGGTCATCTCCGGTGCACCTGGACCTTTCGTCGACCGGGTGTGGGGCCCGCCAGGGTGCACCCGTCCCGCGCGCCGCCACAAGAGCGCCCTCCCGGCCAGTACGGGCCCCGCCCGGGAGGATTCAGGTCAGGTCCGGGTCCGGGCCGCCCGGCGCAGGAGCAGGGCGCGTTCCTGCGCGTTGCGGGTCAGCGAGGCGGCCCGCTCGAACTCGGCGCGGGCCTCGTCCGGCCGGCCGAGGCGCTCCAGCAGGTCGCCCCGTACGCTCGGCAGCAAGTGGTAGGAGCGCAGGGCCGGTTCCTCCGCGAGGGCGTCGACCAGCGGCAGCGCCGCCTCCGGCCCGTGGGCCATGGAGACGGCGACGGCCCGGTTGAGTTCCACCACCGGCGAGGGGACGAGCAGCACGAGGCGCCCGTACAGGGTGGCGATCGTGGTCCAGTCGGTGTCCTCGTAGCGGACGGCCGCCGCATGGCAGCCGGCGATCGCCGCCTGGAGGGAGTACGGGCCGCTGCCCGCGCGGCGCATCGCTTCGACGCCCCGGTGGATGAGCAGGCGGTTCCATCTGGCCCGGTTCTGGTCGGCGAGCAGTACGGGCTCCCCGTCGGGCCCGGTGCGGGTGGCGATCCGGGAGGCCTGGAACTCCAGCAGCGCGGCGAGCCCGTGCACCTCGGGCTCCTCGGGCATCAGGGCGGCCAGGACGCGGGCCAGCCGCAGGGCGTCCTCGCACAGGGCCGGGCGCACGAGGTCGTCGCCGGCGGTGGCGGAATAACCCTCGTTGAAGATGAGGTAGATGACCTCCAGGACGGAGGCGAGCCGGGCTTCACGGTCGGTGCCGTACGGGACCTCGAAGGGCACGCCGGCCGTGGCCAGGCTCCGCTTCGCCCGGACGATGCGCTGGGCGACGGTGGCCTCGGAGGCGAGGAAGGCGCGGGCGATCTCCTGGGTGGTCAGCCCGCCCATCAGGCGCAGGGTGAGCGCGATCCGGGCATCGGTCGCCAGGACGGGATGGCAGGCGGTGAAGATCAGCCTGAGCAGGTCGTCGTCGATGTCGTCCGGGTCCGGCGGTTCGGCGGGCGGCCGCACGTCCTCCAGGCTCCGGCCGACCTCGGCGAGCTTGCGCGCGTACGTCTCCTTGCGGCGGACGAGGTCGATGGCGCGGTGTTTGGCGGTGGCCATGAGCCAGGCGCCCGGCTTGTCGGGAACTCCCGCGTCCGGCCACTGTTCGAGGGCGGCGACGAGGGCGTCCTGCGCGAGTTCCTCCGCGATGCCGACGTCCCGCACGATGCGGGCGACACCGGCGATGATCCGCGCGGACTCGATCCTGAACACCGCTTCGACCGCCTGGGCCGTGCTCGCTGCCGTCACGGCCACCCATCAGAGCAGCCGTGACGTGGCAGGGCAAACGCGGCGCGGGCCGCGCGGGCTCACATCTCCTGGATCTCGCGCACCTCGGCGCTGAGGTTCCAGTGCGCCGGGTGGATCTCCAGGAAGCGCTTGGTCCACTCGATGGCCTCGGCCTTGTCCTTGCACTGGCTCAGGGAGTAGCCGCCGACGACCTCCTTGGTCTCGGTGAAGGGACCGTCGGTGTAGCTGATCTTCCCGTCGGACCAGGTGAGCCGGGTGGCCTCGGAGGTGGGGAGCAGTCCGGCGGTGTCGAGCATGACCCCGGCCTTGGTGATCTCCTCCAGGAGGGCGCCCATGCGCTCCTCGAAGTCGGCGGGGAAGCCCTCGGTGGGGAGGTTCTGCTCGTCGATGCGGATCATCGTCAGGAAGCGCGGCATGGTGACTCCTCGGTCGGGAGGGCGGGGCTTTCCCTGCCTCTCACCCCTGCGTCGATCGGGAGACGGCCGGATCGACGGCTCCCGGGAAATTCTTCAGAGATTTTTCCGGGGCGGCCACCGGGCCGGGTCGCCTGGCCCGGAGACTCCCCCTACTCGCGAGTAGGATCGCGGCCCCAGGCCCCTCCGAGAGGAACCCCGATGCCGCGCGTCCCCTCTTCCCCCATGCTGCTCGCCGGTCTGCTGGCCGGTGCCGCCGTCGCGCACGCCGTGGCGCCCAAGCAGTTCGACGCGATCGTTCCGCGCTCGCTGCCGGGCAGCCCGCGGCAGTGGACGTACGCGAGCGGCGCGGCCGAGCTCGCGCTCGCGGCCGGGGTCGCCCATCCGCGGACCCGCCGGGTGGCGGCGCTGGCCACGGCGGCCTTCTTCGTCGGCGTGTTCCCGGCGAACGTCAAGATGGCCGCCGACGCCCGGCGGCGTTCCCCCGCCGTCCAGGCGGTGGCGCTGGCCCGGCTGCCGCTCCAGGTACCGCTGGTGCTGTGGGCCCGCCGGGTGGGCCGCGGCGCCGCGGCCCGCTGACGCGTCCGGATCCGGTCCGGATCCGGTCCCGGCTCCTGCTCCTTCTCCTGCCTCCGTGCCGGAAGAGCGGTACGGAGCCCCCGGTCGCACGTCGGCGGACCGGGGGCTCCGCCGCTCAACGGCTGTCCCCCGCCCAGTCCCAGCGGCCCGGGTCCCCCGCGCGGCGCCGGTAGTGGGCGCGGCCGCCGGCTCCGTAGCGCCCTATCTCCGTGGGCAGCCGGGCCTCCTCGGCGAGCTGCGGCGCGCTCCAGCCGGTGATGTCCAGCAGGAGCCCGTCCAGCGGGCCGCCCACGAGTTCGCCGTAGACGTGGCCGGGGCGCGGGCCGGGGTCGGGGTCTTCGTGGTCGGCGCCGTAGACCCGGCGCCGTAGCATCCTGTCGTCCATGGGCCCAGCTTCACAGGCGCCACTGACATCGGGACCTGCGGCGGAGCAGCGATGATGGTGGCCGCCCTCCGATCACGGGGGGGGCGCACGAGCGAGGAGCACCACGCATGGCACGTCGGGTACACCAGCCACTGGAGAACCAGGAGTTCGACTTCATCCTGTCCATGGCGCCCGGGCCGGTTCTCGCCTACTTCTGCGGATCCTGGCCCAAGGCCCTGGAGGCGTGCCGCGCCATGGACGCGGTCGTGGCGGAGCTGGCCGAGGAGTACGGCACGCGGTTCACCGCCGTCCGCACCGACATGACCCGCTGCCCCGAGCCCACCCGGCGCTACGCCGTGACCGGCGCGCCGACCGCCGTGCTGATCAAGGACGGCGAGGCGGTGGCCACGCGCGAGGGGCCGATGGCGCGCGAGGAGTTCCGGGCGTTCCTGGACGCCCACCTCTGAGCTGGCGTTCCTGGACGCCCACCTCTGAGCTGGCGTTCCTGGACGCCCACCTCTGAGCTGGCGTTCCTGGACGCCCACCTCTGAGCTCCTGGCCCGACCGCCCGGGCCCCGCTGGGCCCCCCGGGCGAACACGGGCGATCTGGCCGGAAGTGGCATAGGTGGGATAGGTGCCTCAGGCATGTAATGGGTCCGGCAAGACGGACCCATCGCCTGCGAGGTGCACCATGCCAGAATCCGCCGCCCTGGCCTTTCCCCAAGACCGGACCTGCCCCTACCATCCGCCGGCCGCCTACGAACCCCTGCGGGAGGGGCGGCCCCTCAGCCGCGTCACCCTCTTCGACGGCCGGTCCGTATGGGTGGTCACGGGCCACTCCGAGGCGCGGGCCCTGCTCTGCGACGGCCGGCTCTCGTCCGACCGCCAGAACGCCGCGTTCCCGTCGCCCACCCGGCGCTTCAAGGACCTGAGCAACCGGCGCCCCGCGCTCCTCGGGGTCGACGATCCCGCGCACAACGTCCAGCGCCGGATGCTGATCCCCAGCTTCACCCTGAAGCGGACCGCCATCCTCCGCCCGCGCATCCAGCAGACCGTGGACCGGCTGATCGACGCCATGGTCGCCAAGGGCCCCGCCGCGGAGCTGGTGGGCGACTTCGCCCTGCCGGTGCCGTCGATGGTGATCTGCGCGCTGCTCGGGGTCCCGTACGAGGACCACGAATTCTTCGAGGGCCGGACGCGGCGGCTGCTGCGCGGACCCGAGGCGGCCGACGTGGAGGAGGCCCAGCGGCAACTCGACGCGTACTTCCGCGACCTGATCGAGCGCAAGCGCCGCGATCCGGGCGACGGGCTGCTCGACGAGCTGATCACCGAGCGCCTGGAGACCGGTGAGGTCGACATCGAGGAGCTGGTCGCGCTGGCCACGATCCTGCTGGTCGCGGGGCACGAGACCACCGCCAACATGATCTCGCTCGGCACGTTCACCCTGCTGCGGCACCCGGAGCAGCTGGCCGAACTCCGGGCGGACCCGTCCCTGATGCCGGAGGCCGTGGAGGAGCTGATGCGCTTCCTGTCGATCGCGGACGGGATGCTGCGGGTGGCCACCGAGGACATCGAGATCGGCGGGGTGACGATCCGCGCGGACGACGGGGTGATCTTCTCGACCTCCGTCATCAACCGGGACGCGGCCGTGTTCGCGGAGCCGGACGCGCTGGACTGGCACCGGCCCACCCGGCACCACCTGGCCTTCGGCTTCGGCATCCACCAGTGCCTCGGCCAGAACTTGGCCCGCGCCGAGCTGGAGATCGCGCTGGGCACCCTGTTCGACCGGCTGCCGGGACTGCGGCTGGCGGTCGAGCCGGACCGGATCCCGTTCAAGCCGGGAGACACCATCCAGGGCTTGATCGAACTCCCCGTGGCGTGGTGAGGCGGATGGCGGCCGACCCCGTGCACATCGAGATCGACACCGGCGTCTGCATCGGCGCGGGCCAGTGCGCCCTGACCGCGCCGGAGGTCTTCACCCAGGACGACGACGGTTTCAGCCAGCTGCTTCCGGGCCGCGAGGACGGCCGGGGCGGCGCGCTGGTCCGCGAGGCGGCGCGTGCCTGCCCGGTCTCGGCCATCTCCGTGCGGCAGGCCTGACCGGCCCGCTCCGGTGGGGCCCGGGCTGCCGGGCTCCACCGGCCGGATCCGGCGGCGGACGGATCCCGCGGCGGGCGGAGAGGCTTCGGCAATCCGACTTCCTGTACAGTTGTCCAGGAAATCACATCCTCGGAGAAGCGGAGCCGGCCGTGCACACCGTCGCCCAGGTCCTCATCGGCACAGTCGCCGCCCTGCACGCGTACTTCCTGGTCCTGGAGATGTTCCTGTGGCAGCGGCCGCCCGGCCGCTCGCTGTCCGGCTTCGACGCGGACACCGCCCGCCTCACGGCACCCCTCGCCGCCAACCAGGGCTTGTACAACGGCTTCCTCGCCGCCGGCCTGATCTGGTCGCTCGTCATCGACTCGCTCGCCACGCAGATCTTCTTCCTCGCCTGCGTGATCATCGCCGGGGTGTACGGGGCCGCGACCGCCAACCGCCGGATCCTCATCGCCCAGGCCCTGCCCGGCGCCCTGGCCCTCGGCGCGGCGCTGCTGGCCGCATGAGCCCGGAAGACCCCCGTACCGCCCGCACCAAGGCCCGGCTCCGCGAGAGCCTCCTCGCCGAGTGCGCCGGCCGGCCGCTCGCCGAGGTCAGCGTCTCGGCAGTGGTCCGCCGGGCCGGGGTGGGCCGCGCCACCTTCTACCTGCACTACGAGGACCTCACCGCGCTCGCCGTGGACGCGTGCGCCGGCGTGGTGCACGCCGCGGTGGACGCCCTGCACGCCTGGCAGACGGAACCGGCGGCGCTCCCCCCGGCCCTGCCCCCGGCCGCGCTGGCGCGGTTCCTGAGCGGCGCGGCCGACCGGGCCCCGCTCTACCGCACCCTGCTGCTGCCGGGCGGGGCGGGCCCCCTCGGCGACCGCCTGAACCGGGAACTGCGCGCCCGCGCCCGCGCCGAACGCGAGGCGGTGGGGGCCCCGCACCCCGACCTCGTCGCCTCCGCGGTCGCCGCCACCTTCACCGGCGTGCTCGCGGACTGGCTCCACGACACCGTCCCGGCGGACCCGGACGCCCTGGCCGGCCACCTGTGGCGGCTGCTGATCGCCCTCCACCGGGCCGTCTGAGCGGGCACGGACGCGCGTGAGCCCCGCCGGGCGGACCGGCGGGGCTCACGTCACGGGCACGGCCCGTGAAGCGGTGCTACCGGAGGGGGACCACCCGTTCGGCCTGGGGGCCCTTGGGGCCCTGGGTGACGTTGTACTCGACCTTGTCGTTCTCCTCCAGCGACTTGAAGCCGGAGGTCTCGATGGCGGAGAAATGCACGAACACGTCGGGGCCGCCGTCGTCCTGCTGGATGAAGCCGAACCCCTTCTCCGAGTTGAACCACTTCACGATGCCTGTTGCCATCTGGCTGATCCTTCTCAACGTTCCACTGCGGGCCGCACACGCGGCCGTCTCGATCCTGCCCGACCGCCCCGCGCACCACACGCTCAACGCGGCCAACCGGGGGCGCGCCGCCGATTCGAACTTCTGGCCGTGCTGTCCGTGATTCGAGGGAGCAATGCCTTCGGCAGACCCTTGAGGGGACGGATATGAACGGTTTCTCGACGTTCCGGGTACCGCGCCTGGTGACGGGCTCGGCCGCGGACGAGGCTCTGGGCCGGGCGATGACCGCGGCCTGGCAGCGGGACGGCATCTTCCAGGTCGCGGCCGACGCCGCGCAGCAGGCGCGGACCGGGGCGGCCTTCGCGGCGAGCCGCCGGTTCTTCGCCCGGCCCCTGGCCGAGAAGGCCGCGTGCGTCAACGACACCTCGTACAGCGGGTACATCGCCTCCGGCGAGGAGGTCACCGCGGGCGAGCAGGACGCCTCGGAGATCTTCACCATCACCCCGGACCTCCCCGCCGGCAGCGGCAAGCCCTGCCACGGGCCGGTCCCCTGGCCCGACGCCGCCTACCGTGCGGCCATGGAGTCCTACCTCGCGGGGGTGGGCGATCTCGGCGAACGGCTGCTGCGGCTCGTGGCGCTCGGCCTCGGGCCCGGGGACGGCCCCGGGCCGGGCGGCATCGACCGGCTCACCCGGCTGACCCACGGCGGCTGGCACCACATGCGGGTGCTGCGCTTCCCCGCCGCCTCCCGCACGGGAGCCGCCGACGGCCCGGCGGGACGCGGGATCGGCGCGCACACCGACTACGGGCTCCTCGTCATCGCCGCCCAGGACGAGGTCGGCGGCCTCTACGTACGGCCCCCGGTCCCGGGCGAGCGGCGGCCCCGGAACTGGCTGCCCGGCGAGAGTTCGGCGGGCTTCGCCCAGGACGCCCCGGGCTGGCGGTACGTGACCCCGGTCCCGGCGGTGCTGACCGTGTTCCCCGGGGACATCCTGCAGTTCCTGACCGGCGGCGCCCTGCTGTCGACCCCGCACCAGGTGCGGCTCGCGGACCGGGAGCGCTACACGATGGCCTATTTCCACGAGCCGCGCTTCGGGGCCCGCATCCGCCCGCTGGCCCCGTACGCCACCGAAGACGACGACACGGTGATCCACTACGGGGAGCACTTCACCCGCATGTTCATGCGCTGCTATCCGGAGCGGGCGACGACCCGGCGGCTGGCGGCCGCGGGCTGGTGAAACGGACGCCGGTCGGGCGGGACCCCCGCTGGTACCATGGGCGGTTGACCATCTTGTTCTCGCTTCGAAAGGTTCTGCATGAGGAACCCGTCAGCTCATGGGCGTTTCGGTGTGAAGGGCGGCGCCAAGAACGGCGGCAAGGCCCCTCGCAGCATCGGACCGCAGGGTGAGTTCACGATGCACGAGCCGAAGAATCCGGCGCTGCCGCCGGTGGATTCGTTCTCCGAGCTCGACCTGCCCCAAGAGCTGGTGACGAAGCTGGCCGAACTGTCGGTGGAGACCCCGTTCCCCATCCAGGCGGCCACGCTGCCCAACGCGCTGGCCGGCCGGGACGTCCTCGGCCGCGCGCGGACCGGCTCCGGCAAGACCCTCGCCTTCGGCCTGGCCATGCTGGCGCGCACGGCGGGACAGCAGGCGGACCCCAAGCGTCCGCTCGCGCTGGTCCTCGTGCCGACCCGCGAGCTCGCGCAGCAGGTGACCGAGGCGCTGACCCCGTACGCCGAGGCCCTGAAGCTGCGGATGGCCACGGTCGTCGGCGGGCTGTCCATCGGGCGGCAGGTCAGCTCGCTGCGCACCGGCGCCGAGGTCGTGGTGGCCACTCCGGGCCGCCTCAGCGACCTGATCGGACGGCGGGACGTGCACCTGGAGCGGGTGCGGATCACCGTGCTCGACGAGGCCGACCAGATGTGCGACATGGGCTTCATGCCGCAGGTCACCGAGATCCTGGACCAGGTGCACCACGCGGGGCAGCGGATGCTGTTCTCGGCCACCCTGGACCGCAACGTCGACCAGCTGGTCCGCTCCTACCTGAAGGACCCGGTCGCGCACTCCGTGGACCCGCAGGCGGGCGCGGTGACCACGATGGACCACCACGTGCTGCACATCCACGCGGCCGACAAGTACTCGGCGGCCACCGAGATCGCAAACCGCGAGGGCCGGGTGCTGATGTTCCTGGACACCAAGCACGGCGTCGACCAGTTCGTGAAGCACCTGCGGGCCATGGGCGTACGGGCGGAGGGGCTGCACAGCGGCAAGTCGCAGCCCCAGCGGACCCGGACCCTCGCGCAGTTCAAGACCGGGGCCGTGGGCGTCCTGGTCGCGACCAACGTGGCGGCGCGCGGCATCCACATCGACGACCTCGACCTCGTGGTCAACGTCGACCCGCCGGCCGACAGCAAGGACTACCTGCACCGGGGCGGCCGTACCGCCCGGGCCGGCGAGTCCGGCCGGGTCGTCACCCTGGTCACCCCCAACCAGCGCCGTGACATGGTGCGCCTGATGGCCGACGCGCGGATCCGGCCGACCATCACCCAGGTGCGCTCCGGCGAGGCCGCGCTGAGCCGGATCACCGGCGCCAAGGCTCCCTCCGGGGTGCCGCTGGCGGGCTCGGCGCCGACCGACGCCAAGGGCAAGCCCTCGGGCACGGAGCTCGGCTTCCGCGGCATGGGCACGCGGCCGGGCCGGGTGGGCAAGGGCAAGGAGTCCCGTAAGACGGCGGAGGCCCGGCAGACCGCCGAGGCCCGCCGGGCGGCCCGGGTTCGCCGGGGCATCTGACGCGCGCAGGCAGGCCCCCCGCGGATGCGGGGGGCCTGTCGCGTACGTGGCCCGCGGCGTACGGGGTCAGCCGCGGGCGCGGCGCCGCTTGTTCCGGGCGACGATCGCCCGCGTGACGACGGGGGGCAGCAGGTCCTTGGCGAGCCTGCGCCACCTGGCGCCCGGTCTGCGCACGGGGACCGGGGCCGGTTCCGCCGGTTCCGCCGGGGGCGCGGGGTGCAGCGGCTGCGGCGGGGTGGGCACCACGGCCCCTTGGTCGCCGATGCGGACCAGGGGACGGCCCGCGACGGTGTCGATGCCGTGCCAGAGGTCCGCACGGCCCTCCAGCCAGGCCCGGAGCGCCTCCTGGTGGGGCGCGGGGTCGTCCCAGGTGGCGTACAGCTTGGAGGCCGACACGCAGATCGGGTGCAGCTCACCGCGGACCACGGCGGCCCAGACGGCGGCCGCGACGCCGGGGCAGTGCTCGCTCCGGTAGTCGTCGAAGGCCACGACCCCTCCGGGGGCCGTCACGGTCCGCGAGGTCTCGATGTCCGTCACCACGTGCTCGTACAGGTGCGAGGCGTCGATGTGGACGAAGCGGCAGCTCTTGGGGCGGACCCGGTCGGCGACCACCGAGGTCGGGGCCTGGATCACCGTCGGCAGCGCCGGGTGGAAGGCCAGGTAGTTCGTCTCGAACCCGCGGCGCGTGAGGGTGGGGTACGAACTCTGCGTCTCGGCGAGGTTCGACTCGTCCGTCACGGGCGAGCCGAAGAGGTCGCAGACAGTGAACTCCTCCCCCGGCCGCAGGTGGCCGCCGAGGAAGATGGCGCTCTTCCCCATGAACGCGCCGAGTTCCAGGAGATCGCCCGGCAGGGGGTCGCCGGTGTCCTGACGCGTGAGGAACCAGTCGAAGAGCACCTGGTCGGACGCGGAGAACCAGCCTTCGACCGCGCTGTACGCGGTGGGGGCGGACGGGGCCGGCTCACCCTCGGGGGTGGTGACGGGAGCCTGTGAAAGGTGTGACACGGAGCGTCAATCCTCCAGCGGAACGGGAGCGGCTCAACGGGGACACCCGGCCGGGTAACGGCACCTTAAGGCCCGCACGGGCCTGTGACGAGACTCCAGCGCAGTACGCGTGGAATCAGCACCCCCACTTTCCCTTATCAGCCGTTCAACCACCTTACGTCCGGATATTCCCGCCTCGCGTCAGTACGGACGCACGGGCCCCGGCGCGGGACCGTCCCCGGCGGCCCACCTGCGCAGCCGCTCGGCGGCGGCGTTGCGGACCCGGCGGGTGCGGGCGGCGTCGGCCAGCAGGCTGAGGGCCTCGTACGAGGTCAACGACTGGGCGGCGGTGCGCTGGCACCAGTCGGAGGCGGTGGTGAGCGCGGCGGCGGACCAGGGCTCGCCCCGGGTGATGGCCTTGAGCAGGTTCCACTCGCGCAGCCTGCGCTCCGGGAACTCGCGGCCGGCCACGACGGGGGTCAGGGCCCCGGCCCAGGCGGGGAACGCCTCGTCGGCGAGCAGCCGCGCGGCCCGGCGGTCGAGGTGGGTGACCACCGCGCTCTCGGCCATCACCGGGTCGGGGTCGCGCAGCACGGCGGCGACGACCTCGGCCTCCCCGGCCCGCCCGGCGACGGCGGCCAGGGACTCCAGGTGGCCGGTGTAGCGCCAGTGCTCGGAGGGCTCGGCCCGCTCGGCGGGTCCGGCCGGCCCGGCGGGTGCGGAATGCTCGGCAGGGATCATCGGGCCGCGCCTTCCCCGCCCGGCCCCCGGCCCGCCCGGCGGCCGCCCGCGAGCTGCTCCCGGGCGGTCTCCGGGCCGGTTCCGGTGCCCGGCCCGGGGCCGGTACCGGAACCGGGCTTCGAGCCGGTCCTCCGGTCGGCCCGCCGGCCGACGGCGCACGGCCGCTGTCTGTTGCTCCCTCTCCCCATGCCCCCATTCCACACGACCCCCGTGAACGGCCGGTGGTCAGGGTCGCGTCAAAGCTCCTGCCCCGCCTCGTGCCCGGGCTCGGGCAGCGGGGCACCGGTCTCCAGGAGGGTCTTGAGGCTGGAGGCGAGCATCGGCCAGGCCCGGCCGCACATGCCGATCAGCGTGCCGCCGGGCTCGAAGTCCTCGTGGAGGATGGTCAGCCGGGCCAGGGTGTCACCGACCGGCTCGATCTCGTACGTGACCTTCGTACGCCGCTCCTGGGCCAGCTCGGCCCGCACTTCCTCCTCGATCCCGACCGAGGCCGCCCACTCGGGGGTGAAGGTGTGCCAGGTGTAGGACAGCCGGCGGTCCGGGACGCAGTCGAGGACCACCTGCGCGGGGTCGCTGGTGCGGTGCCCGCGCTCGACCCAGGCCATCGGCGAGCCCACCGCCCAGTCGGTCTCGAAGCTCAGGCCCCAGTACCGCCGGGTGAGGGCGGGATCCGTGAGTGCCTCCCAGACCCGGGCGGGATCGGCCTGGATGTACAGGGTGTAGGTGATCGTGCTGTCGCTCATGGCCCCATGCTGCGGGACCGCGCGCCGCGTACGCCGGATTTCGCCGCCCACGGCGGTGATCGCCGGGGCCGTGGGCGGCGCCCGTCACCAGCGGGTGCCCTCCGCGGGGAGTTCGGTGGGCGGCGTACGGGCGGGGGCCGGCAGCGCGAGGTGGCCGCGGGCCGCGTGGACCGCCGCGAGTTCGTGGTGGCCGGCCGGGCCCCAGTCGCTCAGCTCGCGGACCTGCTCGGGCGTGGCTAGCAGCCGGGCGTACGCCGGGTCCGCGGCCGGGGGGAGCGCCGTGAGGCGGGCCGCGGTGCGGGCGTGGGCGGCCCGGGCCCCGTACCGGTAGCCCAGCGGGATCGCCCCCGAGACGGCTCCCGCCGTCGGGGGCGGGAGGTGGGCGGCGCCGGTGGCGCGGGCGATCAGGAGCAGGACGCGGCCGTCGGGGGCGAAGAGCCAGCCCGACCGGTCCCGGACCGGCAGGTGCGCCGGGACCGGGCCGTGGTGCCAGGCGCCGTGCTGCGGGGTGCGGCGGCTGCGGAGCACACCGAGCCGGTCGAGGGCGGTGGGCGCGGTGGGACGGCCGTCCTCCAGCAGGGCGGTGCCCGTCCCGTTGATGCGGGCGCGCAGGGCCGACAGGGTGCGGCGGGCGTCGCCCGCGTCCATCAGGGCGGGCAGGTCGGCGGGCTCGGCGAAGTCGATGCCGGTGATCTCCTGGGCCGGCAGCCGGACGGCGTCGATCCGCTCCGGGGTCCAGGTGCCGCCGTCGTAGACGTGCAGGATCTCGCCGGGGAACCGCATCTCGGGCGGGATGCCGGGGGTGTCGGCCGGGATCCAGTCGACGGCCAGGCCGCGCGGGTAGTGGCCGTCGACCCCGAGCTCCTCGCGCATCTCGCGGGCCGCCGCCGCGGAGGGAGCCTCTCCCGCGTCCACCGCTCCGCCGGGCAGCAGCCGGTCGGCGCGGTAGTCGACGCTCTGGACCAGGACGCGGCCGTGGGTGTCGGTGACCAGGACGACGGCCGCGGCCCAGAACCCGGCGCGCGAGGCCCCGTAGGCCTGCGGGGTCATCCACGTTCCGGCCCGCTCCGGCTCGGGCCGGTCACCCCCCGAGCCATCGGTCACGGCCTCGTCGGTCAGCTGCGGCATCGGAACTCCGTTCACCGTGGGTGGACCCGCCGCCTGTGCAACAGCGAGGCCGGTCCCCGGGTTACGGCGCCCACCCGGGTCCGGCCACCCCCGCTTTGCCGCCCCTATACCTCCTTATTACCTGGTTATGCATTCCTTGATACTTTCCCGGAGCGGACTGGCGGCTCGAAAACCCGCCGGTCCGACCACGTCACCGGACCGAGGAGAGACCCCGCCATGCGACGCGCTTCCCGTACGGGCACCCGTACGGCCACCGGCACGAAGCGGTGGACCGTACCGGGACTGGCGGGACTGGCCTGCGGCGCCGCGGTGCTCGGCTTCGGCGGGCTGTACGCCGCCGGGCTGCTCCTGGCCGGAGAGGACGTCGCCCCGGGCACGAAGGTGCGCGGCGTCGACATAGGCGGGATGAGCCGGGCCGAGGCCCGCGCGGCACTCGACCGGGACCTCGGCCCCGCCGCCGCGGCCCCGGTCGCGCTGCGCGTCGGCGACCGTACGGAGCAGGCGGGGGCGGGGGCGCTCGGGCTGTCCCTGGACACCGCGGCGACCGCCGAGCGCGCCGCGCGTCCGGGCTCCGGCCCGCTCACGGTCATCGGCCGGCTGTTCTCCTCCGGCGACCCGGACCTGGCGCCGGTGGTCCGCCTCGATGAGACGGCGGCCCGCGCCACCCTGGACGCCGTGGGCGGGAAGGCCGGGCAGGAGGTCCGCGAGGGCTCCGTCGCCTTCGAGAAGGGCAAGGCCACGGCGGTGGCCCCGGTCACCGGCGTCGCCCTCGACGTCGACCGGTCCCTGGACGCGCTGCGCGCGCACTACCCGCGCCCCGGCGGTGAACCGGTCACCCTGCCCGTCCGGAGGACGGAACCGAAGATCGGGCAGCAGGAGACGGACCGGGCCCTGAAGGAGTTCGCCCGGCCCGCGATGTCCGCCCCCGTGACCCTCACCGTCGACGGCAAGCGCATACCCGTCGGCCCCGCGGTCCTGTCCGAGCACCTCACCATGAAGGGCGACGGCCAGGGCCGCCTCGCCCCGGCCCTCGACGCCGAGGCGCTGCTCGCGGACCCGGCCTTCGCCGGGCCGCTGCGCCAGGCGGTGCCCGGACCGGCCGAGGCCAGGCTCCGGCTCGACGCCGCGGGCGCGGTCACCGTCGCCGAGGAGGGCCGGGCGGGCCGGCAGGTCACCGAGCGCGCACTGGGCGAGGCCGTGCTGCCGCTGCTGACCGGGACCGACGCCGCCTCCCGCAGCGGCGCGGTCACCGCCGAGGCGGCCCCGCCCCGGCTCACCCGGGACACGGTCCAGCAGCTCGGCATCAAGGAGAAGGTGTCCTCCTTCACGATCCAGTTCGAACCGGCCGCCTACCGCACGACCAACATCGGCCGGGCCGCCGAGCTGATCAACGGCTCGCTGGTGCTGCCCGACGAGACGTGGAGCTTCAACCGCACGGTGGGCGAGCGCACGAAGGAGAACGGCTTCGTCGACGGCCTCATCATCAACAACGGCCAGTACGAGAAGGCCTCCGGCGGCGGGGTCTCGGCCGTCGCCACCACGGTCTTCAACGCGATGTTCTTCGCGGGCGTCAAACCCGTCGAGTACGGCGCCCACTCCTTCTACATCGAGCGGTACCCCGAAGGCCGGGAGGCCACGGTCGCCTGGGGCAGCCTGGACCTGCGCTTCGCCAACGACTCGGGCAAGGCCCTGTACATCCAGGCCGAGGCCAGTGACACCGCCGTCACGATCACCTTCCTGGGGACGAAGAAGTACGAGGAGATCCGCGCGACCCAGGGCCCGCGGACCAACGTCAAGCAGCCGGCCGTGCGCACCGGCAAGGGCCCGAAGTGCGAACCGCAGTCCCCGCTGGAGGGGTTCGACGTAGCGGTCGACCGCGTGTTCGTGCAGGGTGGCAAGGAGATCAAGCGGGAGACGATGAAGACCCGCTACACGCCGCGCGACAGCGTGAAGTGCGACGCGTGAGGAACATGCGACGTGTGAGGGTCATGCAACGCGTGAGGAACAAGGGGGCGGGCGCAGCGGTGGGAGCGGACAAGAGTGCGGGCGGTGGCGGCGGCACGGGCCGGCTGGCCGGGGTCGATGCCGTGCGCGGCCTCGCCGTGCTCGGCATGTTCGCCGTGCACGTCGGACCGGGCCCGCGGCCCGAAGGCGCCGGGTACCTGATGATGGCGGCCGACGGCCGCGCCCCGGCCCTCTTCACCCTCCTCGCGGGCTTCTCCCTCACCCTGGCCCAGCGCGGCCGCAACCCGGCCGCCCAGCCCGGCGGCTGGGCGCTGCGGTACCGCCCGCTGCTGGTCCGCTGCGCCGTCCTGGCCGCGCTCGGCCTGTGGCTGGCCGGGCTGTGGCCCGGGATCCTGGTCATCCTGGCCTTCTTCGCCGTGTACTTCCTCGCCGCCGAGCCGTTCACCCGGATGTCCACCCCCGTGCTGACCGCCGTCGCGGGCGTCTCGGTGGTGGCGGGTCCGGTGCTGTCGTACCTGCTGGGCCCGCTGTTCGGGTACGAGGCGTCCGGGCGGGGCCTGGTCCCCGAGGCCACCGACCTGACCAGCTGGGCCGGGCTGGGCGACGCGCTGTGCGCGCTCCTGCTGACCGGCGCGTATCCGCTGGCCACCTACTTCCCGTACGTCCTGGCCGGGATGGCCCTGGCCCGGCTGTGCGACGTGCGCCGCCGTGCGGTGGCCCTGCGGATGGCGGTGTGGGGCGCGGTGGCGGCGCTCGCCGGGTACGGCTCGGCCTGGGTCGCCACGCACCTGTTGGGCACGCGGGAGCGGCTGATGGAGGCGATAGCCGTCCACCACCCGGAGGCCATGGCCGCGGCCGATCCCGTGCGCGAGGTGCTGAGCGGACAGTACGGGGCCGTGCCCAGCACGTCCTGGCACTGGCTGCTCGTGGCCGACCCGTACAGCCAGACGCCCCTGGAGACGCTGGGCAACGCGGGCGTGGGCTGCGCCCTCATCGGGCTGTGCGCGCTGCTCGCGCGGGGCCGGTTCGGCGCCGTGCTGCTGCGGCCGTTCACGCTGCTCGGGGCGATGGCGCTGAGTGCGTACGTCGTCCACGCGCTGGTGCTGGCCGGTCCGGCCCACGGCGCCGCGTCCTGGTCGGCCTGGTTCCTGTTCAGCGGCGCGGCCCTGGCCCTGACCTGGGTGTGGCAGCGGGTCTGGGCCGACAGTCCGCTGCGCCGGGGGCCGGTGGAGCACGCGCTGCGGCTGGCCACGTACGGCCGGCCGCCGGCCCGGGTGCAGGAGCCCGTCTGACCGGCCGGCGGCGGCCGTGACCGTCAGTCCTCCAGGGCGTCCAGCACCTTGCCGAGGTCCACGAACTTGAAGTTGGTGGCGGTGCGGTCCGCGCTCACGGGGGTCTCGTGACCGTCCTGGACGACGAGGAGACCCCTCGGGTACTTGTTCCCCAGGGGCGCGTTGAGGGCGGCCGCGCCGTCGCACTCCTCGGAGCCGTCGAGCGCGCCGGACGCGGTGATCCGGAAGCCGCCCTCGTACTCGTTGTCGTCGCCGGTCTCGCGGTCGTAGGCGGCGAAGGTGTTGTCGCCCTGGCTCGACGCGAGGAGGTAGCCGTCACCGCCGGGCTGGGTGACCAGGGTGAGCCCTTCCACGTCGGCGGAGAGCCGGCGGCCGCCGAATCCGGCGTCGGGCCCGGGCACGCACTCCTCGGTCTGCTCGTCGTAGGTGCCGGGCGTGCCGTACTCGCGGACCTTGTCGATCAGTTGGGGCGTACCGGTGAGGTCGGCCCGCAGCCGCCAGATGCCGATGTCCTCCTGGCCCGCGTAGAGCGTGCCGTCGGCCGGGTCGACCACCATTCCCTCGACCTGGGGCAGCTGGCCCGGTTCGGCGCACGGTGACCAGGTGGCGCCGCCCGGCAGCCGGAAGGAGGCGGGAAGGTCCAGGGTGCGGATCTTGCGGTATCCGACGGTGCCGGAGCCGGTGGGCAGGATCTCGAGCAGCGCGATGGTCGTGGTCTCGCGCCGGCTGACGAGGGCGTACGTACGGCCGGTGGCGCGGTCGGTCCAGGTGGCGAGGCCGTAGGCGGTCCGCTGGCCGTTGACCTCCTCCTGGTCGGCGGAGAAGACGGGGCGGGCCGCCCGGTCGGTGACGTCGGTGAGGGGGCCGCCGGGCCGGTCTCGGTCGATGCGGTGGAAGCGCAGCCGGTCGTTGCCGCGGTCGGTGGTCACCGCCAGGTCGGCGCGGCCCGTCGTGAGCCGGATCCCGTGGACGAGGTCCACGTTGTTGAAGCGGCCGGGAGCGTCGCCGGGCGCGGGGCCGGCCGGGGCGGGGAGGGACTGGACCTGCCGGGCGTCGAGGTCGTAGACGCGCAGGCCGCCCTCCTTCGCCGTGACCACGACCAGGCTGCGTCCGGGGTCGGCCGCGTTGCGCCAGATCGCCGGGTCGTCGGCGTCGGCGGCGCCGCCTTCCTCGTCGTCGTACAGGGCGGCGGTCTCGGCCCGGGGGGCGACGGCCGGCAGCGCGGCGCCCCGGGACGGGTGGGCCTGCGCGGGCACCGTCGCGGCGAGCGCCGCGAGGGCGGCCAGGGCGGCGATCACGCTCGACCGCCGGATGCGGGAGAGGGGCACGAAGTGGCTCCTTGATGTCGGGGACGGATCCGTGTCGGGGGCTGATCCGCGTCGGAGGCTCATCAGGACCAGCATGGGCGCCCTGCGTGTCCGCCGCCCCAGCGGTCGGCCCTACCGCCATGGATTTGACATGAACACCGCATAAACGGCGGAACCTCGGGGCCGTGCCGGGGCGGCCCGCAATGACTTCGGGATATCAAAGCGTTCACCCTTCCGAGGAGTGGATGAGACGAAAATATGTGCGGCCCGTGTGGGCTCTTCGACCCTTCCGCCCCAAGGCGGACACGGTTTCTGGATCGTTGGGTGATCTCTGTCCGGGGCACCGCGCAGCTCACTCGTCCGCGTGACGCGTGGAGTTGTGGCGGCACGTGTACGGCAGGGTGGACGGATGCAGTCGCGCCGGACGCTCCCCCTGCCCCTGACCCTCGCCGTGCTCGTGCTGGCCAGTGGATGCGTCAGCGTGCGGCCCGCGGCACCGCCGGACGCGCTGCGCCCCGCGCCCGCCGCGGCCCCTGCGGCTCCCCGGCACGCACCCCCTCAACCGCCGCCCCTGGCCTTGCCGTTGGGCGTCCTGCCCGCAGCTCCCGCGCCGGAGCCGGTGGCCGGGGCCCCGGTGCCGGAGGCCGAACCGGAGGCCGAACCGAAGGCGGCAGGACCGCGGGAGGACGTGCGGCCCGCACCCGCCCGGCCGCACCGCCCGCTCCGCCCGCGGCGGGACGCCTCCGCGGAGCGGGCCCGGCCCGCGCCACCCGCCCTGGCCCCGGCCCCGGCCCCGCGCCGTGCCCGCTCCGCCGAACCGGCCAAGTCGCGCCAGCGGCCGCCCGCGGCGCCGAGGTCCCGGCCCGCGCCGCAGCGTACGTACGACATGGCACCCCTGTGCGAGGCCGCCAAGGGCATCGTCTCGCCCTCCATCGTGGCCCTGTGCCGGTAGGCGCGGGCGGCCGGCACCCAGGGAGCGTCGTCGAAGTGGCGTCGGCCGCCCGCAGGGCGGCGCCGGCGGGGTCCGGCTGAGCCCCGCCACAAGGCCGAATCCGGGGATTACCGGGGATTAATGGGTGGATCGGCCCGTACCGCATACCTAGAGTGACGGCACACCCCCGTCGTCGACCAGGAGCGGACCCATGCGCACGCACTATCCCCGTACGCCCCACCTGCCCTGGTCCCCGGGGGCGACCGCGGACGACGTGCGGGCCGAGGGGTTCGCGGGGCTGGCCGGGCGCGAGGTCGTGGTGACCGAGAAGCTCGACGGGGAGAACACCACCCTCTACCGGGACGGACTGCACGCGCGCTCCCTGGACTCTGCGCACCATCCCTCGCGGGCCTGGGTCAAGGGGCTCCAGGGGCGGATCGCCTCCGGGATCCCGGAGGGGCGGCGGGTGTGCGGGGAGAACATGTACGCCCGGCACTCGCTGGCCTACGAGGAACTGGACAGCTGGTTCTACGGGTTCTCGGTGTGGGACGGGGAGCACTGCCTGGACTGGGACCACGGCGTGCGGTTCCTGCGGGGGCTGGGGATACCCACCCCGCCCGTGCTGTGGCGCGGCGTCTTCGACGAGCGGGCGCTGCGCAGGCTGAAGCTCGACACCTCGCGCCAGGAGGGGTACGTCGTACGGACGGTGGCGGGCTTCGCGCGTGCGGACTTCGGGCGGTGCGTGGCGAAGTGGGTGCGCACGGGTCATGTGCGCACCAGTACGCACTGGATGTTCGCGCTGGTGGTGCCGAACGGGCTGGGGCCGGCCGCTCCGTTGTGGGCGGTCCGGTCGGGGGCCGAGCCCGATGTGGCGGCGCTGTCCGCGGCCGTGGGTGCGCCCGCCGCGGACGAGGCCGCCGCGGACCCGGCGGGCGCGGACCCGGCCCGGGCAGCCGGGGCGGCCGGCGCGCGGGCCGCCGGGGACGTCGCGGCCGAGGTGGCCGAGACCGCCGCCCGGATCGACGCGTCGGGGCGGACCGGGGAGGCCCGGCTGGCCGGCGTACTGGCCGCGCTGCTGCACCGTACGCCGCGCGCCCGGATCGCGGCGCGGCCGGCGACGGGACCGGCGGCGGGGCTGGTGGGGACCGGGCTCGCGCGGCGGGTGGCCGACCTGGTCGGGCTGTACGGGCTGCTCCAGCGGCCGTTCCCGGACGCCGAGCGGCGGACCGGGCTGGTCCGGATGGCCGCCGCCGCGGATCTCGGGCTGCTGCACGCCCTCGCCGGGGCGCTGGCCCCCGGCGGGGACGCCGACGGCGCGGCGGCGCGGGAGTGCGTGGAGTGGTCCGCGCTGTGCGCCGAGGAGGCGGGGCTGCTCGGGCCGGACCCGCTGGGCTTCCTGCGCGCCGGGCTGCGCGAGGCCCTCGCGGGGCTCGGCCCGGAAGCCGCCGACCGCTGCTGGGCCGAGGCCCGCAGCGCCTTCGCGCAGGGCAGGATCAGCACCGCCGAGGAGGCGGTGGCGGCCACCTGGCGGTGGCGCGAGGGGGACTTCCCCCGGCTGGTCCAGCTGTGCGGGCCCTCGGGGAGCGGCAAGAGCACCTTCGGCCGCTCACTGCCCGGTGTGGACACCTGCATCAGCCTTGACGACCTGCGCACCGCCCGGGGTTCCCGCGCCGATCAGAAGGCCAACGCGGAGGTGCTGCGGGAGGGCCTGGACCGGCTGGACGCCGCCCTGGCCCGCGGTGGCACGGTGGTGTGGGACGCCACCTCGCTCACCGACCAGCAGCGCGGCCTGGCCGGTTCGGTCGCACGGCGCCGCGACGCGCTGGTCACCCACGCCGTGGTGCTGACCGACGAGGCGGAGCTGCTGCGCCGCAACGCCGTACGGGCCCATCCGGTGCCGCCGGACGTACTGGCCGCGCAGCTGCGCCGGTTCAGCCCGCCCTACCCGGGCCAGGCGCACCGTACGTGGTACGTCGGCGCGGGCGGGGCCGTGGAGGACACCGCGGGCAGCCTGGCCGAGACCTACGGGGAGTACTGATGCGCACCAGCGAGGAGATCTACCACCAGGTGCGCTGGGACCCCCGGTTCGACCCGGCCCGGTTCGTGCTCGGGCTGCTCCAGCGCGGGGCCGCGCCCAAGCGGGTCCCGCTGCCGTCCTTCGTGCCCGGAGGGGACATCCCCTGGCACCGGGTCCTGTTCGTCGAGGCGGACGGGGAGCTGGTGTGGGACCGGGCGACGGGCGTCGACCGGGTGGGGGCCGGCGGGGCCGGACGGGTACGCGATCCGCGCCTGCTGCGCTCGCCCTTCTTCACGGCGCGGACCCCGCACGTCTGGGACCCGGCGGGCGGCGGCTCCTGGCGGCCCGCCGAAGCCGCGCCGGCGCCCGCGGCGGCCGGGCCCACGGCCCCGGACCGGATGCGGCTGCTGACCTGGAACACGCTCTGGGACCGCTACGACGCCCCGCGCATCGCCACCGCCCGGCGCAGGCCGATGCTGCTGACCGAACTGGCGGCCGCCGACGCCGACATCATCGCCCTCCAGGAGGTCGAGCCCGAGCTGCTGGGCATGCTGCTGGCCGAGCCGTGGGTCCGGTCCGGGTACACGGCGGCCGCGGACCCGGCCGGCCGGGACGTCTCCGAGTACGGGCTGCTGGTGCTGAGCCGGCTGCCGGTGCGGGAGGCCGGGCTGCTCGTACTCGGCCGGCACAAAGCGGTGGCCGCCGTGACGGTGGACACCGCGGCCGGGGCGCTGGTCGTCGCCGCCACCCACCTGACCAGCGACCACTCGCAGAACGGGGAGGGCCGCAGGGCCGCCGAACTGGCCCTGATCGCCGAGGGGCTGGGCGGTGTCGAAGCCGGTGTGGCGCTGCTGGGCGACTTCAACGACGGCCGGACCGGGGACGCCGGACCCGCGGCCGTGCTGGGGCTGCGCGACGCCTGGAGCGAGGTGCACGGGCCCGCCGATGCGACGCCCACCTTCGATCCGGCGGCCAATCCGCTGGCCGCGGTCGCCTCCCTGTCGGGGCGTTCGGCGCGGCTGGACCGGATCCTGCTGCGGGGGGCGGGGGCGCGGGTGACCCGGGCGGCGCTGCGCGGCGACTCCCCCGGCCCGGAGGGGCTGTTCGTCTCCGACCACTTCGGGATGGAGGCGACGGTGGAGTTCGGGGCGCGCGGCGACGGACCCGCGCGACTCGACCTGCCGGCGACCGCGCGGACGGCGGTGGCCTGGCTCCCGCCGCACGACCCGGTGGTCGAGGAGCTGCGCGGGGAGCACGATCCGCAGGCCGGGCGCCGGCCCGCGCACGTCAGCCTGCTCTTCGGCTTCGTACCGGAGTCCTCCTTCGACGAGGCGTTGCCGCTGCTGGCCGAAGTGGCCGCCGGTACCTCGCCGTTCACCGCCCGGCTGGAGGGGGTGCACAGCTTCGGGCAGCGGGAGGACGCCACGCTCTGGACGGACCCGGCATCGTCGGGCGACGCGCCGTGGCAGGAGCTCCGGGCGGCGCTGGTGGAGCGGTTCCCGGGCTGCCGGGGCCGGGCGGATGCGTACACCCCGCACCTGACGCTGGGGCGCAGCCAGGACCCGCAGCGGGCGGCCGCCGCTTTCGCGGCGAGGCTCGGCGGGGGCCGCTCCGCGCAGGTCGGGGAGCTGGCGGTGCTCTCGCGGCGCGGGGACGGCCCGATGCGGATCCGGGCCACGGTGGCCCTGGGGACGGGCGAGGTGCGCTGGATACCGGAGCCCGCGGACCGGGACCGGGCCGCGGACCACGAGCACGCCGACGGCGACGCCGGCGGGTCGGCCGCGGCGCGGGTCGCGGCCCGGGTCGCGGCGGCGCTGCCGGACGGGGTCGTGCACGTGGCGGGTTCGCGGCGGATGGGCTGCGCCCTGCCGGGGGCGGACCTGGACCTGGTGGCCGTGCTGCCGGGTCCGTCCGGGCTCACCGGCGTGCGGGAGCGCGTGGCGGCGACGCTCGGCGAGGCCGAGCGGATGCGGGAGGTGACGGGCGCGCGGGTGCCGGGGCTGCGGCTGCACGTCGGCTCGCTGGACGTGGACCTGGTGGTGGTCGCGGCCGGCAGGCCGGACCCCGCGGGGGCGGTGGCCCGGCGGTCGGAGCTGGGCGAGGCGGCGGCCGTCGCCCTGAGCGCGGTGAGCGACGCCGACGCCGTACGGGGCTCCGTGCGCGGGCAGTTCGACGCGTGGTCCCGGCTGGCGCGGGAGGTGAAGGCGTGGGCGCGCGCCCGGGGGCTGGACTCGGCTCCCTTCGGCGGGCTGCCGGGCCTGGCCTGGGCGGTGCTCGCGGCGCGGACCGTACGCGCGGCGGGACCGATGGAACCCGGGGCCCTGCTGCGGGAGTTCTTCGGCACGTGGGCGGCGTGGGACTGGCGCGACCCGGTCTCCCTGTACCCCGGGGCGCCGGAGGGCTCCGGGGAGGCGGGAGCCGGCGCACCCGGGCCGGACCCGGTGACCGTGCTGACCCCCACGGAGCCGGTGCGCAGCTGCACGGTCCAGGTGGGTCCCGGCCTGCGCGACCTGCTGGTGCGGGAGCTGTACCGGGCCTGGGAGCTGCTGGAGGCGGATCCCGGCGCCTTCGGCGAGGTCCTGGCGGCGCCGCCGCTGCACCGGCGGCACGCCGGCTGGGCGGTGGTGACCGTACGGGCGGGCACGGAGCGGGAGTTCGAGGAGGTCCTGGGCCGGGTGCGCGGGCGGCTTCGGGCGCTGCTCGGGGCTCTGGCGGAGGCGGGCGCCGCCGACGCCCACGCCTGGCCGCGTCCGTTCGAGGCGGGCCCCGCGCTGTCCCGTTACGCGATCGGCCTCGGCGCGACGCCGCCGGACGCGGCTCGGCTGTCCGGCCTGGTCGCGCCCTGGTCCTCCGGTCTGCCGGGGGTCGAGGTGGCCTGGGTCGCGGGTGCGGACGTACCGGACCTGTACTGATCGCGGCGCTGGCCTCCGGGCGCCGTTCTGACGACGAGTAACGAACGCACGGCCCCTTGCGGGCCTGGGGCGGGAACACTTCCCGAACCCGGCCTGAGCTCCGTCCCGCCCAGCGGGCGCGGCGGGACGGAGCGGCCAGGAGCCTCAGTAGAGCTTCGCGGATTTTTTTCGTCAACACTTTTCACAAGGATTGAAGAAACCCTGAGTTCACAGCCCTGACGGGTCATTGACATGCCGTCAGGCCTTCAGTTCATGAACGCGCAAACCCTTGACGGCCATGGTGGCGGGCAGTTCACTCACGCTTCGGTCCCCCCGGATCCACGACGTCAGGAGCACCCCGCATGCCCCTCCTCTCCGATCGCCCGCCGCGGCTCGCCGTCGCGGCGCTCGCCACCGCGCTGGTGGCGGCCCTCCTCGTACTCCTGCCGGGCACCGCCGCCCAAGCGGCTCCCGTGCTGCTCTCCCAGGGCAGGTCCGTCACCGCCTCCAGCCTGGAGGGCGCCGGGACGCCGGCCGGCGCGGCCGTCGACGGCGACAACGGCACCCGCTGGTCGAGCCAGTTCGCCGACCCCCAGTGGATACAGGTCGACCTCGGCTCCCCCGCCCAGCTGAGCCAGGTCGTGCTGCGCTGGGAGGCCGCGTACGCGAAGGCGTACCGGATCGAGCTGTCGGCCGACGGCTCCACCTGGTCCACCGCCTACTCGACGGCCACCGGCGCCGGCGGGATCCAGACCCACGAGATCACCGGCACCGCCCGCTACGTCCGCCTGTACGGCACCCAGCGGGCCACCCCCTACGGCTACTCGCTCTGGGAGTTCCAGGTGTACGGCACCAGCGGCACCGGCCCGACGATCCCCGGCGGCGGCGACCTCGGCCCGAACGTGATCGTCTTCGACCCCTCGACACCGGACATCCAGGGCAAGCTGGACGAGGTCTTCGCCCGGCAGGAGTCCGCCCAGTTCGGCTCCGGCCGCTACCAGTTCCTCTTCAAGCCCGGTACGTACAACGGCCTCAACGCGCAGATCGGCTTCTACACCTCGGTCTCCGGGCTGGGCCTGAACCCCGACGACACCACCATCAACGGTGACGTGACCGTCGACGCCGGCTGGTTCGGCGGCAACGCCACCCAGAACTTCTGGCGTTCGGCCGAGAACCTGGCGCTCAACCCGGTCAGCGGCACCAACCGCTGGGCGGTCTCCCAGGCCGCGCCGTTCCGCCGGATGCACGTCAAGGGCGGCCTGAACCTGGCGCCCAACGGCTTCGGCTGGGCCTCGGGAGGCTACATCGCCGACTCCAGGATCGACGGCCAGGTCGGCAACTACTCGCAGCAGCAGTGGTACACCCGCGACAGCTCGATCGGCGGCTGGTCCAACGCGGTGTGGAACCAGGTGTTCTCCGGGACCCAGGGCGCGCCGGCGCAGTCGTACCCGAACCCGCCCTACACCACCCTGGACACCACCCCCGTATCGCGGGAGAAGCCCTTCCTCTACCACGACGGCGCCGACTACAAGGTCTTCGTCCCGGCGAAGCGCACCGACGCCCGCGGCACCTCCTGGGGCAACGGGGCGCCTCAGGGCAGCTCGGTCCCGCTCACCCGGTTCTACGTGGTCAAGCCGGGCGCGAGCGCGGCGACGATCAACGCGGCACTGGCCCAGGGCCTGCACCTGCTGTTCACCCCCGGCGTCTACCACGTGAACCAGACCATCCAGGTCAACCGCCCCGACACGATCGTGCTGGGCCTCGGCCTCGCCACGATCGTCCCGGACAACGGGGTGACCGCGATGAAGGTCGCAGATGTGGACGGGGTGAAGCTCGCCGGTTTCCTGATCGACGCGGGCACCGTCAACTCGCCCACCCTGCTGGAGGTCGGACCGGCCGGCGCCACGACGGACCACGCGGCGAACCCGACCACCGTCCAGGACGTGTTCATCCGGGTCGGCGGCGCGGGCGCGGGCAAGGCCACCCTCGGCATGGTGGTCAACAGCCACGACACGATCGTCGACCACACCTGGATCTGGCGGGCCGACCACGGCGACGGGGTGGGCTGGGAGACCAACCGCTCCGACTACGGGTTCCGGGTGAACGGCGACGACGTCCTGGCGACCGGACTGTTCGTCGAGCACTTCAACAAGTACGACGTGGAGTGGAACGGCGAACGGGGCCGCACGATCTTCTTCCAGAACGAGAAGGCCTACGACGCTCCCAACCAGGCCGCGATCCAGAACGGTTCCGTCAAGGGCTACGCGGCCTACAAGGTGGCGGACTCGGTGAACACCCACGAGGGCTGGGGACTGGGCAGCTACTGCTACTACAACGTGGACCCGACGATCCGCCAGGAGCACGGCTTCCAGGCCCCGGTGAAACCGGGCGTGAGGTTCCACGACCTGCTCGTGGTCTCGCTCGGCGGCAACGGCCAGTACGAGCACGTCATCAACGGCATCGGCGCCCCCACCTCGGGCACCTCGACCGTTCCCTCGACCGTCGTGTCCTTCCCCTGATCCACGGCGACCCGCCTCTGACCGGGCGGTGATCGACCCCTGGCCGATCCCTGACCGATCTCCGACCGATCCCTGACCGATCTCTGGCCCCCGCGGGACGCGGGGCGGCCCGGCGGCCGCCCCGCGTCTTCCGGTCCCCGTCCCGGAGAGCACTCGGCGCGGGACTCAGACCTCGATGACGATCTTGCCCGCCGTGTGTCCGGCCTGGCTCAGCTCGAAGGCCGCCGCGAGTCCGGCCAGCGGGAAGGTCTCGGCGACCGTCACCGTCAGCTGTCCGCCGACGGCGAGCCGGGCCAGTTCCGCGAGGTCGGCGCCGACCGGGCGGACCCACATCCACTCGCCGCCGGAGCCGGTCACGGTGGGGTCGGCGATGGAGGCGTGCCGGCCGTCGTCGTGGAGCACTTCGCGGGTGACGGCGAGGACCCCGCCCACGAAGTCGGCGACGACGGTGGCGCCCTCGGGGGCGAGGGCGAGGACCCGGCCCGCGAGGCCGTCCCCGTAGGCGACGGGTTCGGCGCCGAGCTCCCGTACCCGGTCGTGGTTGCGCGGGGAGGCGGTACCGATGACCCGGGCACCCAGGGCGCGGGCGATCTGCACCCCGAAGGAGCCGACCCCGCCGGCGGCGCCGTGGATCAGGACGGTGTCGTCCTTGCCGGTACCGAGGCGGGTCAGGACCTGGTAGGCGGTGAGCCCGGCGAGCGGCAGCGCGGCGGCCTCGGCCCAGCCGAGCGAGGCCGGCTTGTGGGCGAGGGCGCGGACGGGCACGGTGACGAACTCGGCGCAGGTCCCGCCGTGCACGTAGTCCTTGCGGACGTAGGCCATGACCTCGTCGCCCTCGGCGTACTCCGGGGTGTCGATGCCGACCCGTTCCACGGTGCCGGAGACGTCCCAGCAGGGCACGACGGGGTAGACCACGTCCATCAGGCCGTCGAGCCCGCCCGCCATGATCTTCCAGTCCACCGGGTTGACGGACGCGTACTTCACGCGGACCAGGACCTCGCCCGGGCCGACCTTCGGCACGGGCAGCCGGGTCTCGGCGAGCACCTCCGTCCCGCCGTACGTCTCGTAGGCCATCGCCCGCATGGTGTTCTCCTGCGCCATCTACCCGACCTCTCCGTGAGCTGCTGGATCCGCCCCCGGCCCATCCCACCACGCGGGCCGCGCCCGCCCCGAGAAGCGGGGCGGGCGCGGAGGGGCGAAGGGGCGGAGGGGCGAAGGGGCGGAGGGGCGAAGGGGCGGAGGGGCGGAGGGGCGGAGGGGTCAGCGGGAGCGGAGGGGTCAGCGGGAGCGGTGGGAACGGTGGGCCGCGATGATCTCGGCGTAGCGGCGGCCGCTGGACTTCACGGTGCGGCGCTGGGTGGCGTAGTCCACGTGGACCAGGCCGAAGCGCTTGTCGTAGCCGTAGGCCCATTCGAAGTTGTCCAGCAGCGACCAGGCGTAGTAGCCGGCCAGGGGCGCGCCGCGGCGGGCGGCGCGGGCGCAGGCGGCGAGGTGGGCCGTCAGGTAGGCGGTGCGCTCCGGGTCGTGGACGCTGCCGTCGGGGGCGACGGTGTCGGGGTACGAGGAGCCGTTCTCGGTGATGTGGATGCGCCGGGCCCCGTACTCCTCGGTCAGGCGCATGATCAGGGCTTCCAGGCCGCCGGCGTCGACCTCCCAGTCCATGCCGGTGCGCGGGACTCCGGGCCGGTCGATCTGGCGGGCGAAGGGGGCGGGGCCGGCCGGGTCGGCGGTGACCACCTGCGGGAAGTAGTAGTTCAGTCCTGTCCAGTCGAGCGGGGCGCCGATGGCGGCGAGGTCGCCGGGGCGTTCGGGGAGGTCGACCCCGTAGACCTCGCGCATGTCGGCCGGGAAGCCGCGGCCGTGGACGGGGTCGAGCCACCAGCGGTTGACGTGGCCGTCCATGCGCCGGGCGGCGGCGCGGTCGGCTTCGCCGCCGGTGGCGGGCTCGACGGTGGAGAGGTTGTTGACGATGCCGATGCGCGCCCCGGGGGCGGCGGCGCGGATGGCCTGGGTGGCCAGGCCGTGGCCCAGGAGGAGGTGGTAGGAGGCGCGGACGGCCGCGGTGAGGTCGGTCCAGCCGGGCGCCATCCGGCCCTCCAGGTGGCCGATCCAGGCCGAGCAGAGCGGCTCGTTGAGGGTGGCCCACTGGGTGACGCGGTCGCCGAGGCGCTCGGCGACCAGGGCGGCGTACGCGGCGAAGTGCTCGGCGGTGGTGCGTTCGGGCCAGCCGCCGCGGTCCTGGAGGGCCTGGGGCAGGTCCCAGTGGTAGAGGGTGACGGAGGGTTCGATTCCGGCAGCGAGCAGCCCGTCGGTCAGCCGGTCGTAGAAGTCGAGCCCCTTGGCGTTGGCGGGGCCGTCGCCGCCGGGGAGGACGCGCGGCCAGGCGACGGAGAGCCGGTAGGCGTTGGTGCCGAGCTGCCGCATCAGGGCGATGTCCTCGGGCCAGCGGTGGTAGTGGTCGCAGGCGGTGTCGCCGGTGTGGCCGCCGTCGATGGCGCCGGGGACGCGGGTGAAGGTGTCCCAGATGGAGGGGGCGCGGCCGCCCTCGGCGACGGCTCCCTCGATCTGGTAGGCGGAGGTCGCGGTGCCCCAGGCGAAGCCGTGGGGGAACGCGGCGAGGTCGATGTTCGCGGGGTCCGCGGCCCGCTCGGTCACGGGGAGGCTTTCGGAAAGGGTCACTTGACGGCTCCTGCCGTGAGTCCTGCCACCAAGTACCGCTGCAACAGCAGGAATCCGGCGACGACGGGGATGCTGACGACGAGCGAGGCGGCCATGATCTGGTTCCAGTAGACGTCGTTCTGCGTGGAGTAGCCCTGCAGTCCGACGGCGAGCGTGCGGGTGGTGTCGTTCGTCATGACGGAGGCGAAGAGCACCTCGCCCCAGGCGGTCATGAACGCGTACACGGCGACGGCGACGATGCCGGGCACGGCGGCCGGGATCACGACCCGGAACAGGGCGCCGAGGGGGCCGCAGCCGTCGACGGTGGCCGCTTCGTCGAGCTCGCGGGGTACCGAGTCGAAGTACCCGATGAGCATCCAGACGGAGAAGGGGAGGGAGAAGGTGAGGTAGGTGAGGATCAGCCCGCCGCGGGATCCGTAGAGGGCGACCCCGGTGCTGTTGCCGATGTTCACGAAGATCAGGAACAGCGGCAGGAGGAAGAGGATGCCCGGGAACATCTGGGTGGAGAGCACGGTGACGGTGAAGAGCCGTCTGCCGCGGAAGCGGTACCGGCTGACGGCGTAGGCCGCGAAGACGGCGATGACCACGGAGCAGACGGTGGCGGTGCCGGCCACGATCAGGGAGTTCGCGAAGTACTTGGCGAGCGGGACGGTGTGCCAGATGTCGGAGTAGGGGCGGACGGTGAGCCCGGTGGGGATCCACCGGAACTGGCCCGCGACGTCCTTGAGGGGTTTGAGGGAGGTGGTGACCATCACGTAGACGGGCAGCAGCACGAATCCGGAGAGCAGGGTCAGGAAGACGGCCCTGATCGCCCGGAAGGAGGCGGGCGGGTCGAGCGGGCTGCGTTCTCTAGCGGGCATCGCCGGACCTCCGTCCGCGGGTGGTGACGAGCAGGTATGCGGCGGTGACGAGCAGCAGGAAGAGCAGCAGGAGCACGGACATGGCCGATCCGGTGCCGAAGTTCCAGGTGACGAAGCTCGACTGGTAGATGTGGATGGAGATGAGGTCGGCGGCTTCGGGGGCCGATCTGCCGAACAGCACGAAGGGCGTGTTGAAGTCGTTGAAGGTCCACAGGAACAGCACGAGGACCAGCACCTGGTTGACCGCGCCGACCGAGGGCAGGGTGATCCGGCGGATCTGCTGCCAGATGCCGGCGCCGTCCAGCGCGGCCGCCTCGTAGAGATCTCTGGGGATGTTCTGCAGGGCCGCCATGACGATGAGGAAGGCGAAGGGCCAGCCCTTCCAGACGGAGACGGTCAGCAGGGCCCAGAAGCTGTTGTCGCCGAGCAGCCAGAAGGTGTGCTCGGCTCCGCCGAGGCCCAGCTGGTCGTGGATGACGTGGTTCACCAGGCCGTTGTCCCGCTGGAACATGAACGCCCAGGTGATGACGGCCGCGTAGACGGGCAGGGCGTAGGGGATCAGGAAGAGCGCCCGCAGGATGCCGCGGCCGCGGAAGTGCTCCTGCATGAACACGGCGGCGGCGGTGCCCAGCAGCCAGCACAGGCCCACGGAGAGCAGGGTGAACAGGCAGGTGGTGAGGAAGGAGCCGAGGAGGGCCTCGCCGACGGGGCGGTTGATGTCGACGGCGAGTTCGTAGTTGTCGAAGCCCGTCCAGGGGGCGCGCGACCAGTCCCGGATGTGGAACTGGGTCAGCTCCCGGAAGCTCATCAGGATGCCCATCACCATCGGGACGAGGTGGATGAGCAGTTCGAGGAGGAGGGCGGGCAGCAGGAGGAGGTACGGCAGGGCGGTGCGCCGGAGCCGGCCGGTGCGCCCGGGGCGTCGGGGGCGGCGCGCGGGGGCCGTGGTGCGGCGGGGCCGCCGCGCCCCGGTGTCGGGTGGCAGCGTGGTGGGTGCGGAGGTCATCTGCCGGGGCTCAGTTCGCCATCTGCTGCTGGGCCTTGGTGAGCTTCGCCCTCACCGACTCGGTGGTGACCGGGCGGCCGGCCGCGGCGTCCGCGAAGAGCTCCTTGACGGCGGTGCCGACGGTGGTCTCGAACTGCGACTCCTCGGGGACCTGCGGGAGCGGCGCGGCGCTGGTGGAGAGGGTGTTGCGCAGCACGGTGAGGTCCTCGTTGCCGAACGCGGGGTCCGTCTGGGCCGCCTTGACCGGCGGGATGGAGCCGTACGCCTTGTTGAGGGTCTTCTGCTCCTCGTCGCTGGTCATGAACTTCACGAACTTCAGGGCGCCGTCGATGTTGTCCGTGTTCTTGAAGACGGCCAGGTTGATGCCGGCGACCATGGAGTTGGTGTTCTTCCCGGCGCCGGGGGCACCGCCGGCGGGTACGGGGACGGGGGCCACGCCCCAGTCGCCCTCCTTCATGCCGTGGGCCTTGAAGCTGCCGGCCGCGCTCTGCCACAGGACCATGGCGGTCCTGCCGTTGGCGAAGTCCTGGAGGGACTGGTTCTTGTCGTACTCGGCGTTGCCGGGCGCGATGATCTTGTCCTTGGCCATCAGGTCGACGTACTGCTTGACGGCCTCGACGTTGGCGGGGGTGTCGAAGGTCGGCTTTCCGGCGGCGTCGAAGAACTCCGCGCCGTGCTGCTTGGAGAGGACGAAGGCCTGGTGGATGTTGTTGGCGAGGTTCGCGCCCTCGGCGCCGAGGCCCCACTTGCCGTCCTTGGACAGCTTCCGGCCGGTGGCGACCATCTCGTCCCAGGTGGCCGGGGGCTTGTCGATGCCCGCCTCCTGGAACATCTTCTTGTTGTAGTAGAGGGCGTAGGACATCGAGTAGAGCGGGACGGCGGCCGGGTCCTTGCCCGTGGCGCCCGCCGAGCCGAGGGCGGACTCGACGAAGCGGTCCCGGCCGCCGATGGCGGCGAAGTTCTCGGCGGTCCAGGGCAGCAGGGCTCCGGTGGCCTGGAGGGAGGAGGACCAGGTGTTGCCGATGTTGAGGACGTCCGGGCCCTGGCCGGAGGCGGTGGCGGCGAGGATCCGGTTGAGCAGGTCCGACCAGGGCACGACTTCGAGCTTGACCTTGATGCCGGTCTGCTCCTCGAACTTCTTCAGCTCCGGGCCGAGGGTCGCCTGGTCCGCCGTGAGGTCGGGGCCCTGGTTGGAGGCCCAGTAGGTGAGCTCCTTCGGGGCGGTGTTGGAGCCGCCCGCGTTGTCCGCGGATCCGCCTCCGCAGGCGGTTGCGGCGGCGAGGAGGGAGGCGGTGACGGCGGTGGCTGCTGCGGCTCGGGTTCTGCGCATGACGGATCGGCCCCTTTCGGCAGGTTCGGGGAAGGCCGGCGGGGAAGTACCGTGCGTCGTCTGCGCGGAACCTCTGCTGCGACCGTTTTCATCCAGGCCTTAAATTAGGACGTGAGTTAAGCCTCGCGAAAGGGTCGCGTCAAGGGGTCGCGCAAGGGTATGTTGCGATCGACGGCGGGGCGGAAGGAGCCACATGACCACGGGTCGTAGCGGACGAACGGTGCGGGACCTGCGACGCGGCAACCGCAGTGCCGTATTGCAGCGGTTGTACTTCGGCGGGCCGATGAGCCGTCAGGAACTGGGACCCGCAACGGGGTTGAGCTCAGGGTCCGTCAGCAACGTCGTCGGCGAACTCGTCGCCGACGGCCTCCTGGAGGAGGCCGGCATCGTCGACTCGGACGGCGGCAGGCCCCGTACGCTCCTGCGGGTGACCCCCGGCAGCGCCCACATGATCGGCGTCGACGTCGGCGAAACCCGGGTGCGCGTCGAGCTGTTCGACCTTGCGCTGACCGAACTGGCCCGCGCGGAGATGCCGTTGCTGCCGCGCGGCTGCTACGACGTCGGCCCGATCGTCGACCACATCAGGACCGGGATCGCCGCCGTGCTCGCCGAGGCCGGCGTCGGTACGGAGCGGCTGCTGGGCGTGGGCGTCGGGGTGCCCGGCATCGTGGACCACCAGGCGCCGGGCGGCGCCGTCGTGCACGGCCAGACCATCGGCTGGGACGCGGTACCGCTGGAGGCCCTGCTGCGCGCCACCGGAGCCCTGCCGGACGAGGTCCCGTACATCATCGACAACGGTGCCCGCACCCTCGGACAGGCCGAGATGTGGTTCGGCGCGGGACGCGGCGCCCGCGAGGCGGTCGTGGTCCTCTTCGGCTCGGGCGTCGGTGCGAGCCTGATCACCGACGGCTCACCGGACGGCGGCACGACGGAAGGCACCCCGCTGGAGTGGGGGCACCTGACGGTCTCGGTACGGGGACGGCGCTGCCGGTGCGGGGCACTGGGCTGCCTGGAGGCCTACACGGGGGCGGAGTCCCTGCTGGCGCGCTGGGCGGAACGCGGCGGCGCGGCGGGCGGCCGCCCGGTGGACTCCGTGGACGAGGAGGAAGCCCTCGCCGCGCTGCTGGCGGCGGCGGTCGAAGGCGATCCGGTGGCCGTGGAAGTGCTGGAGGAGACGGCTGAGTACCTGGGCGCCGGGCTGTCCGACGTGATCAACCTCTTCCGGCCGGAGCGGATCCTGATCGGCGGCTGGGCCGGCCTGATGCTGGGCCCGCACATCCTGGCGTCCGTACGGGAACACGCGACCCGGTACTCCCTGCGCCACCCCGCCGGGCGGGTCAGCATCGGCATGGGCTCCCTGGGCCCGGACGCGGTCACGGTCGGCGCGGCCACGCTCCCGCTGTCGGCCTTCTTCGCGACGGGCGGCCGCCGCGCCGTCCCGGAACCGCCGGCGGAACAGCCGGGCTGGCAGACGGCGCTGGAGGTCCGCGGCGGGGCGGCGTCCCGCCGGGCGTGACGCCGGGCGGGGCACCGGGCGGGGCGCTGCGCATGACGCAGGAACGCCATCCGGTCCGGCGGGCGTTCGAGGCGCGGTGTCCGGGGCGGAGCCCCCGAAACGGCGTCCCAGGGGCCCGGCCCCGACCACCCGCGCGAGGCGCCCGGCAGCTCGCCGCACCGCCCCCGGCTCGCCCCGGGGGCCCGTCACTCGTACTCCGTGCCGCCCTTGCGGGTCAGGTACGCCGGGCTGACCGCCTTCGCGATGGCGCGGCCGCCCACCACCGGGCTGTAGCGCTCCGTCCGCGGGCGGATGACGACCCCCTCGCGCAGGTGCAGGTTGCGTCCGGACACGGTTTCGCGGCCGCTCGCCCGCTCCAGCACCACGTCGAGGTCGTACGGGCCCTCGTACAGCCTCGGCACCAGCGGCAGTTCGCCGTCCGCGAGCACGGCGGCCGGGTCCAGCCAGCGCACCTGCCCGTCGATCTCGGCGGACACGTCGAAGACGGCGTACCCGGGCGGCGCGTCGGCCGTGCGCACGTCGGTCCCGTACGCGAGGTCCTGGACGCCCGCGCCGTAGACCTCGCCGAAGATCCCGATGCGGGTGGCGCCGAGCCGGGCGGCCAGTTCCGCGGCGACGGCGGCCACGTCGTGGCCCCGTACGGCCCGCCAGTACAGATTGCGCTCGTCCTCCTTGAGCGCCAGCCCCTTCGAGCCGAACCCCTTGGAGGTGACCTGGATCCGCCCGCCCTGGACGACGTACGTGAACAGGCAGGCGGTGCCGTGCAGTTTCTCCGTGAGGACGACCGGCTCGCCGGGCTCGAAGATGTGCGGGTAGCGCTGGAGGTTCTCGATGTCCACCCACGGCATCAGGTCGGGCGCGGCCTCGACCTCGCCGCTCATGGTCGTGGGTATCGGCGGCGCCCACTTGGTGATGCCGAGCAGCTCCGCGAAGTCCGTGCCCTCCTTGGCCGCCTGCGCCAGGTCCACGTCGGCCAGCGCGCGCGGCCGGCACACCAGGCCCTGCGAGAGCTCTCCGCGCAGCCGGACGGCCTTGACCCGGTCGGCGGAGCCGCCGGCGAGCCGGCCGGTCAGACCCAGCTCCTCGATCAGATCGGCGGGAAGTACGGCCTGTTCGGGTATGTAGAGGGCGAACTCCCCGCTCCGGTACGCGCCCTTGGCGATGACGGCGCGGTAGAGGCCCACCTGGGCCAGCTCCAGCGCGTCCGCGTTGGGGTGCTCATGGACGGTCAGTTCTTCGGCGGTGACCCGCAAAGTCGACATGGGTGGGCTCCTCGGGCGTCGTGGCCGCAATGGCGTCCGGTCCGAAGCGGCGGTCGCTCGCATCGGCGACGCCCAGTCTCCGTGCTGTCCTTTCCGCTGGTCCACCGCTTATCCGTCTGCTAGTGCTGTGTCCGCAACGTGGCGCCGGGCCGCCCGGAGGGCGGCCAAGGGGGGTACCCAGGGCCGGTCGGGGCGACCTGGCAGCATGGGCACGTACCGCGTCGCACAGGAGGCTCCCATGTCAGGTCGATCCGTCACCGTCGTCACGGGCGGCAGCAGGGGCATCGGCGCCGCGACCTGCCTGCGGCTCGCCGCGGACGGCCACGACCTGGCGATCGGCTACGTCCGTGACGCCTCGGCCGCCGAGGCGGTTGCCGAGCGGGTACGGGCGACCGGTGCCCGCTGTGTGACCGTACGCGGCGACACCTCGCAGGAGTGCGGTGTCGAGCGGCTCTTCGACGTCGCCGGGGCCGAACTCGGCGCGGTGACCGGGCTCGTCAACAACGCCGGAGTGACCGGCCCGCTGGGCCGGCTCGCCGACGCCCGGACCGAGGACCTGCGGCGCGTGGTCGAGGTGAACCTCCTCGGCTACCTGCTGTGCTGCCGCCGGGCCGCGCGGGACATGGCGCAGACCGGCGGCGGGGCCATCGTGAACGTCTCCTCGGCGGCCGCCACCCTCGGCAGCCCCGGGGACTACGTGCACTACGCGGCGACCAAGGCCGCCACCGACGCCCTGACCCTGGGACTCGCCAAGGAGCTCGGCCCGGACGGGATCCGGGTCAACGCCGTCGCGCCCGGCATCATCGAGACGGACATGCACGCGGCCATGGGCGATCCCGGCCGCCCGGCACGGGCCGCCGCGGGCATCCCGCTCGGGCGGCCCGGCCGGCCGGAGGAAATCTCCGGGGCCATCGCCTGGCTGCTCTCCGCGGACGCCTCGTACACGACGGGCGCCGTGCTGCGGGTGTCCGGCGGCCGCTGAACCCGGGGCGTGCCGTGCCGTGCCGGGGTGTCAGCCCGCGCTGCCGAAGGCCGCCTGGGTGGCCGGGCCGTAGACGCCGGGCTGGTCGCCCTTGATCCCCCGGTCGCGCTGGAGCTGGGCGACCCCGCGCTTGGTCTGGCTGTCGTAGACACCGGTCGTGGAGACGTACGTGAACCCCTGCCCGTAGAGCCGCTCCTGGAGGGCGCGCACCGCCTCGCCGCTGTCCCCCATGCTCAGCGTCCCGGGCGTCGGCTTCCCCGGCGCAGGCTGTCCGGCCGGGGCGCTCGACGCGGGACCGGGCTTCGGAGACGCGGGCGCGGCTGACGCGGAAGCCGAGGCAGAGGCCGTGGCGGAGGGCGTGGGCTTCGCCTCCGGGAGGGACGGGTCCGGCGAGGGCTCGGCCCCGTCCGGGCCGTGGGCGGGGAGCGCGGGCACGGGCAGTGTGAGCCCGGGCGAGGCTTCGGTGCGCGAGGGGTCCGGCTCGTCGGGGGCTGCCAGCAGGTACACCAGAGCGCCCGTCAGGCCGAGGGCGAGCACGGCGACGGCGGCGACCGGGAGCCGGCGGCCGCCGTCCCGGCGGGCCGCGCGGTGCGGCCGGGACGTCCGGTGCGCACCGGTCGCGCGGTGCGGATCGGACCCGCGGTGCGCACCGGTCGCGGTCGGCTCGGCGCCGTCCCGGGGCCCGGTGTCCCGGCCGGCGTCGTCCTGGAAGGCCTCGGGTACGCGGAAGGACACGGGCGGGGGGCCGCTCTGCGGCCAGGCGGGGGTCGTCGCCGGGGCCGGCCGGTGCACGGGCACGACGTACGGGCGCACGAGCAGGCGGTCGTCGGGGACGATCCCGCTCTCTTCGGAGTGGTGGGACACGGTAGGGGTCAGACCCCGCGCCGGACGCCACCGCGGGCGGCGAGGACACGGAGGGCGCCGGGCTCGGGAGAACCACCGGCCGGGGCCGGGGTGAGCGAGGAGCGGACCGATATGGACATCTTGGGTCTCCGAGTGCGGCTCATGCGGTGGTTCTTGATCGGGCGCACTCTGTCCCCTTTGCACACTCGGGTCAAGCCTGCTGTCCGAACTGCCCCATCGGTCCGCAATCCGCGCGGCCGGGCCGGACCCGGCGTCACCCGGACGCGTGAGATGGAGGACCGGGCCGGCCTACCGGTACGGCAAGGTGGTCGGATGCAGTTACGCCGGGCCGTGCCCCTCTCCCTCCTGGCGCTCCTCGCGAGCGCCGGCTGTGTCTCCGTCGGCCCGCAGGCTCCGGTTCCCGAGCGTGGTCCGGTACCACCGCCCGCCGGCGTTCCCGACGCACCGCCGCCGCAGCCCCTGCCGCTCGGGAGGCTGCCCGGGTCCGCGCCCGTACCGGATCCCGGGGCTGCCCCGGACCGGGACACGGACCCGGACGCCGACCCCGGCGGCCGGGCCGCCGCGCCCTCGCGGATCCCCGGCAAGGCGGCCCGGCCGGCGTCCGGGCGCGCCGAGAAGTTGAAGGCGCCGCCCCGGCGGGTGCGTTCACCGAAGCCGAAGGCCGCCCATCCGCACCGGCATCCGGCCCTGCCGTCCCGTATGGACGAGCTGTGCGCAGCCGCGGAGGGCACCGTTCCGCCGTCCATCGTCGACCTGTGCCTGCTGCAGTACGGACCCTGACCCGACCGGTGCGCGCACGCACCCGGGTGCGAGCCTTGACCCTCCCCCTGTGTCAGGCATTGCACTGGAAGGCGTCATGTTCACCATCGGAGACTTCGCCAAGCACGGCCGGGTGTCGGTCCGCATGCTGCGTCACTACGACGCACTCGGACTGCTGCGCCCCGCCCGTGTCGACCCCTTCACCGGCTACCGCTTCTACGAGGCCGGGCAGCTCGCCCGCCTCAACCGTGTCATCGCGCTCAAGGAACTCGGCTTCAGCCTGGACCAGGTGGGGACCATCCTCGACGAGCGGGTGGGCCCGGAGGAGCTGCGCGGCATGCTGCGGCTGCGGCAGGCCGAGCTGGAGAGCGCCATGGCCGCCGCGACGGCCGGGCTGCGGCAGGTCGAGGCGAGGCTCCGGACCATCGAGAGTGAGGGTTCCATGCCTGCCGAGGACATCGTCGTGAAGAGCCTCCCGCCCGTCCGGCTCGCCGAGTTGACGGGGATCGCGGGGAGTTTCGCACCGCAGGACATCGGGCCGGTCATCGGTCCGCTCTACGAGGAGCTGTGCCGCCTGTTCGAGGCCGCCGGGGTGGTGCCGACGGGCCCCGGCATCGCCTCCTACGAGGACGCCCCGGGCGCGGAGGCCGGGGCGGTCCTGGTGCGCGCCGGGCTGCCGGTGGCGGCCTCGGTCCGCGCCGAGGACCTCGGGGGCGGGGTGCGGGTCGTCACGCTGCCCGGGGTCGAGCGGGCCGCGACCGTGGTGCACCGGGGCGCGATGGACGGCGTACTGCCGACGGCGCAGGCCCTGGCCCGGTGGATCGACACGAACGGCGAGCGCTCGGCCGGGTACGCGCGTGAGCTGACCCTGGCCTGCCCGGACGACCCCGGCCAGTGGGTCACCGAACTCCAGGAGCCCCTCGCCGCCACGTCCTGACACACCCCTGCGGCCCGCGCGGGGCGGTCACGGGCGGCGGCCGCGGACGTGAGCGCACCGGCGGGCCGTACCGCGCCGGGCCGTGCGCAGCCGGCGCATGGTGGCGTGGCCGCGGCGGCGCCACTCGGCCCGGGGCAGGCCGGCCCGCTGGCCGCCACCGGTGATCAGCGCGTTGACCGGGGTCATCGGGTCGGCGCCGAGGCCCTTCGCCAGCAGCACCCCGGCGACTAGCGGGACCAGGGCCACGGCCAGGGCGGAACCCGCGGTGGTCACGTGCTGCATGCGCGGGCGGGGCGCGCTGCGCGGGGCTTCGTACGTCATGCCCCCATTCGATCAGCGGGGGCGCGGCGGGGAATCGGGGCGGATACTCAGGCCGTTGGGCACAACGTACTCAGACAAGCACAGACGGGCTCGGACGGGCGGGGTGACGGGGATGGCGGAACCCGGGCAGGGCTTCGAACCGGCGACCGGCGACGGCGAGGCAGTGCCGCCCGGCGCCGGGCGGGCGGCCGAGCTGCGCACGGCGTACGAGGGACTGCTCCAGATCCGGCGACTGGTCAACGGCCCCGCGGGCGCCGGGGTTCCCGCGGCGTGGGAGGTAGGGCAGATGACGCGTGCGGTGGCCCTGGTCCTGGAGGCCTCGGGGATCACGGCCTCGGCGGTGGACGCGCAGGGACGGCGTACCCGGACGGGATACCGCGTGGCCGCCGGAGCGGAGCCCGGCCGGGTGGCGGTGACCTGGCTCGGCCCGCCCGGCGGCGGCGCGGCCGAGGAGGAACAGGAACGGCTGACGGCGTGCGCGGCGGCCCTGGAGCCGCTGGGATGGACCTGCCTCCTCTACCGCGGCCCCCGCCACCGTCGGTTCCTGGAGGTCGAACCCGGACACTGAGCCGGGGTGGGATTATTCGTTGGTCCGGGGGTTCGCGGAGCGGCAGACTCGCCCCATGGGAATGCTCGACGCGATGGCGGACCGTACCGGCCGGGGCGAGACGGTGGAGTTCCGCCCGACCGGCGGGTCGATGGTGCCGCTGGTCCGGTCCGGGCAGCGCGTCCGGGTCGCCCCGGCGGACCCCGCCCTGATCGGGGAGGGCGACATCGTCCTGGCCCGGGTCCACGGCACCGTGTACCTGCACCTGGTCCTTGCGGTGGACGCCCCTCGCCGACGCGTGCAGATCGGCAACAACCGCGGCGGTGTCAACGGCTGGACCGGTTACGACCGGGTGTTCGGCATCTGCCTGGCCGTGGACGGCGTGCCCCGTACGGGCGCGGCCGCCAAGGTCCGCCGCCCGCACGCGGTCCGGCCCGTCGCCCTCGCCTCGTCCCGTCTCGACGTGCTTCCGCTGGGCGTGGAGCACGCCGCCGAGATGGCCCTCGTACTGGACGACCCCGGCCTGCACGCGTTCACCGGCGGCTCCCCGCTGGACGCCGACGCGCTGAGGGTCCGGTACGCACGGCTGGCGGCCGGTTCTCCGGACCCGGCGGTCGTCTGGTGCAACTGGGTGCTGCGGCTGCGCGCCGACGGGCGGCTGGTCGGCACCGTCCAGGCCACCGTCGCCGCGGACCTGGAACACGCCGAGGTGGCCTGGGTGGTGGGGGCCCCGTGGCAGGGCCGGGGATTGGCCTCCGAGGCCGCGCGGGTGCTGACCGGCTGGCTGCGGGAGCTCCCGGTCGGCCGGGTCCTCGCGCACGTTCACCCGGACCACTCCGCCTCGGCGGCCGTCGCCGCGTCCTGCGGACTCCGCCCGACCGCGCACCGTCAGGACGGCGAGGTCCGGTGGGAGTCCGCGGGCGGGACCGCTCCGCGCCCGTAGCGGGGACGGATCAGGCGTAGAACGGGCCCGGGTGGGCCCAGGTCGTCGTGCCGAAGACGTTCGTGTCGTTGATCGAGATCCGGAGGTCGGTGACCTTCAGGCCGTACTGGCTCGCCGTCGTACCGGCCGGGCAACTGATGTCCGAGGCCGGGAAGTTGATGTAGAAGTGCGGGCCGTGGTCGGCGGTGTCGCTGCGGTGGCTGGAGATGACGTAGTTGGCGTCGGTGTAGAAGTAGGTCGGCGAGAAGCGCGTCTGCTGGGTGCGGACGACCACGTCGTGGCTGCGGTCGGATCCGCCGTCGGGGCGGACGCAGCGGAAGGTGCGGGCGGTGTCGGCGTGGGCCTGGAAGTTGGGGTCGGAGCTCCACAGGCCCGCCTGGAAGCCGGGGCTGCTGCGCACGTCGTGCAGGGTGACGCGCAGCTGGAAGCCGCCGCAGCCCGGCGTCGGCGTGTAGTCGTGGTAGATCTGCAGGCACTTGCGGTCCCCGAAGTACGCCTCGGGGTCCGGGTCGTAGGGCTGGGGTACGACGGCCCCGTAGAACTGCACGGACGCCGAGATCCCGCCCGGAGCGGCTGCCGGGATCTCGACGGTCTGTGAGGCGTGGGCCGCGCCCGGGCCGGCGAGCACCAGTGCCGTCCCCGCGAGGAAGGCGAGCAGCAGCCGGAACGGTAGGACGGGCATGCGGAAGCGTGCCATCTGGTGGATCCCCCCTGGACCAGTGGATGGTTCCGAACACCGGGAACCATAACGGCGGAGGGTCCGCTTCGGCAGTGCGCCCCGGGCGGCCCGCGGCGGCGCGGCGGCGTGCCGCCCGCGCCCCCCTTCGCGTGCGCCCCGGGC
>NZ_JBEZMA010000017.1:0-137707 GCF_040652415.1 Streptomyces sp. NPDC048255 | reverse complement strand
TCCCTCCGCAGCCCCGGCTCCGCCAGGCATGTTCAGCCCCGCCGGCGTTTGAGGCGCGGGTCCGGGCAGAGCCCGGTGCCCGGCGGAGCCGGGTTCCTGGGGCTCCGCCCCAGACCCCGCGCCTCGAACGCCGGCGAGGCTGGAGTCGGGGGCGGGTTCGTCAGAAGCCGGGGCCGTCTGCGCGGTTGCCGGCGGAGGAGAGGCGGCCCCACAGCAGGTCGGTGAGACCCGCGACCAATTCCTCGCGGGAGCAAGGGCGTTCGCCGAGCCACCAGTCGCCGGCCGCGTGCATCATGCCGACGATGCCGTGGCCCCAGACGCGGGCGAGGCGTTCGCCGCCCGGGCCGAGGTCCACGCGTTCGCCGATCACCTGGGCCAGTTCCTCGCCGAGCCTGCGCAGCAGCGGGGCCGAGTGCTGGCCGACGTCGAATCCGTGCTCGGTGGCCTGCGCGTCCTCGGCCGGGTGCATCAGGAAGCGGTAGACCTGCGGGCGGGCCTCGATGGCGGCGAGGTAGGTCCCGAGGGTGGCCTCCACCCGCTGCCGGCGCTCGGCCGGGGCGTCGAGGGCCGCGCGCAGGGACTCGAGCAGGGCGTCGGTGTGCCGGACGGCGAGCGCCTGGTAGAGGCCCGCCTTGTCGCCGAAGTGCCGGTAGAGGATGGGCTTGGTGATGCCCGCCTCCGCCGCGATGGCGTTCATGGACGCCTTGGGGCCGTCCCTGAGCACGACCCGGTCGGCCGCTTCGAGCAGTTCCCGCCGCCGCCGTTCGGCCGCTCCCGGCTCGCCGGCCCGCTGCGTGATCTCCATGACCTGTTTCTCTCCCCGCCCTTGCGATGTGCGTGACGCCCACGCAACGTAACACCCCGCACACCCTCGAGATCGAATCGGCGGTCGCCTACCGGGTGGCCCGGACCCTGCTTGACAGTGCTTACTCGCTGGTAACAGACTGTGGCCGCCGTGAGGGTTACCGGTAGTAACATGCACTTGGACGAGCACAGACAGCTGGAGGGGACATGGCGGAGTTCACCATGGAGCTCAACGACGACCAGAAGCAGGTACGGGACTGGATCCACGGCTTCGCCGCCGACGTGATCCGGCCCGCGGCCGCGGAATGGGACGAGCGCGAAGAGACTCCCTGGCCCGTCATCCAGGAGGCCGCGAAGGTCGGCATCTACTCCCTGGACTTCTACGCCCAGCAGTTCTTCGACCCCACCGGCCTCGGCATCCCGATGGCGATGGAGGAGCTCTTCTGGGGCGACGCGGGCATCGCGCTGTCGATCGTCGGCACCGGCCTCGCGGCCATCGGCGTCGTCGCCAACGGCACCGAGGAGCAGATCGGCACGTGGATCCCGCAGATGTACGGCACCCCGGACGACGTGAAGGTCGCCGCCTTCTGCTCCTCCGAGCCGGACGCGGGCTCCGACGTGGGCGCGATGCGCACCCGCGCCGTCTACGACCAGGCCAAGGACGAGTGGGTGCTGAACGGCACCAAGACCTGGGCGACCAACGGCGGCATAGCCAACGTCCACATCGTCGTGGCCGTCGTCGACCCGGAGCTGGGCAGCAAGGGGCATGCCTCCTTCATCGTGCCGCCGAACACGCCGGGCCTCACCCAGGGGCAGAAGTTCAAGAAGCACGGCATCCGGGCCTCGCACACCGCCGAGGTGGTACTGGAGGACGTACGGGTCCCCGGCTCCTGCCTGCTCGGCGGCAAGGAGAAGCTGGACGAGCGGCTGGCCCGGGCCCGGGAGCGGGCGCGCAGCGGAGGTGCCGGCGAGCGCGTGAAGAACGCGGCCATGGCCACCTTCGAGGCCTCGCGGCCGGCGGTCGGCGCCATGGCCGTCGGCACCGCGCGCGCCGCGTACGAGGTGGCCCTCGACTACGCGAAGACCCGCACCCAGTTCGGCCGCCCGATCATCGACAACCAGGGCGTGGCCTTCCAGCTCGCCGACATGCGGACCCAGATCGACGCGGCCCGCCTGCTCGTGTGGCGGGCCTCCTGGATGGCGGTCGCGGGCCGGCCCTTCACCTCGGCGGAGGGCTCGATGTCGAAGCTCTTCGCGAGCGAGGTGGCCAAGAAGGTCACCGCCCAGGCGGTCCAGATCCTCGGCGGCAACGGCTTCACCCGCGAGTACCCGGTGGAGCGCATGCACCGCGACAGCGCCATCTACACCATCTTCGAGGGGACGAGCGAGATCCAGCGGCTGGTGATCGCGCGGACGATCTCCGACATGCCGATCCGCTAGGCGCTGTGCCCTGGCAATTCCAGCCTCGCCGGCGTTTGAGGCGCGGGGTCCGGGGCGGAGCCCCAGGAAACCCGGCTCCGCCGGGCACCGGGCTCTGCCCGGACCCGCGCCTCGAACGCCGGCGAGGCTGAGTTTGGCTCCGGTCGGGGCTGAGTCTGGCTTCGGCGAGGCCGGATGGGGCCGCGCCTCGAACGCCGGCCAGGCTGGAATCGCCCGGGTCAGGGGGACAGCAGGCGGCGCAGGGCTCGGGTGAACAGGACCCGGCCGGCCGCCGTGACCAGGGGGTCCAGGAGGCGGGGGAGGGGGCGTACGCGCAGGGACTCGTGCCAGTGGACCTCGCTGCCCCCGGCCGGGTCCGCCCGGATCCCGATCTCCGCCCAGCCCGTCACCACCCGGCCGCGCTTCTCCAGCCGGACGAGCCCCGGCGCGCCCGCAGCCGTCGGGGGCTGCCAGACGACGACCTCCATGGGGTCGTCGATGGTGATCCTGCCCACGCCCGTCCGCGCCGTGAAGATCGTCCCGACCCGGGTCGGGACCGCCGTGCCGATGACCGTCCGGGTGAGGGGGACCTGTGCGCCGTGCCGTTCCCAGTCCGTCAGCCGCAGCCACGCCTCGGCCGGCGGGAGGAACGTGCGGTGAACGATCCGGATAACGGGCATGAGCGCATGGTAATCGGGCATACACACCCTGAACTGGACCGCGAATATGGGTTCCGTCCAGGGGTGGCGATCGGTAATACTCACCGCCACCGTGGATCGCGGATTCGACCGGGTGACCACCGGCCCTCCCGCCCCACTCTGCGAGGAGGTGCGCCATGTGCTCCCACCAGCCCCCCTGCCCTACGGCCGACAGCGCCGACCATGATGCCGCCCGCACGGTGGCCTTCCACCCCGAACAGGGCTGGAGCCTGCTCTGCAACGGCGCCGTGGTCTTCGACGACACCGGTGAACTGCTCCCCGACGGCCGCGCGGTGGAACCCCGCCGCCCGGCCCTGGTCTGAGCGAGGAGGCAGCATGCGCCAGCAGCTGATCCGCAAGCCCGTCCCGAAGCCCGCCCCCCGAGACCTGGACCTGCGCACCCCGTCGGGCAGACCCCTCCCGTACTGACGGGAGCCCAGGAATTACCCGGTCCACCGGCTGTCGTTCAGCCGGTGGACGTGGCCGCGCCGCCCAGGAACGCCGCCTCGAAGGCCGCGTCGCCGATCGCCGCCCTGGCCTGGCGTTCGCCCTGGTCCCGCAGGGCCGTCAGCGAGGGCGAGCCGCCCATCTGGGGCCGCCCCACCGTGCGCCACCAGGCGTGCCCCGTGCCCAGCAGCCGCGCCGCCAGTTCCCCGTCGCCCAGCCCGGCCACCGCCGCCGCGAGCACGTCCAGGCCCAGCGCGATGCCGAAGCGGTCGCCGAGCAGCCGTTTCCCGGAGAGCATCGCCCGTACGTGCCGGGCGGCCTCCCCGTGGTGGCCGAGGCCCAGCGCCGAGACCGCCAGGATGTAGTCCGCGTAGGCCCGCAGCCAGCGCTCGCCCAGCTCCGCGCAGGCCTCCCGCAGGGCCCGGGCCTCCTCGGCAGCCTCCTCGTAGCGCTGGAGGTCGCACAGGGCGTACCCGGTGGCCAGCCGGCACAGGAGCCAGCCGGGCGCGCTGGTCAGGCCGCCGTGGCCCGCCCGGGCCCGCGGACCGGCGAGTTCCAGGGCCCGTACGGGGTCCCCCGGCATCAGCACCGACACGGCGTGCAGATAGGCCGCCCGCAGCTCCCGCTCGGGGTCCGCCAGCCGGGCCGCCTCCCGGGTGCACTCCAGGCCCAGCTCCCGGGACGCGGCCAGGTCGCCCTGGAGCAGGGTCGTCAGCCCGAGGGCCCAGAGCGCCTGGGTGTACACGGCTCCGGTGTGCGGGGCGGCGCGCAGCGCCCGCTCCAGGAAGCTGCGGCCCTCGTGGACGTGCCCGCACGCGAACCAGTAGAACCACAAGGCCCCGGCCATCTCCATCGCGGCCGTCGGGTCGGAGCGCAGCAGGTGTTCCAGGGCCGTGCGCAGCTGGGGGTGCTCGGCGGTCGTCCTGCGGTACCAGTCCACCTGGCCCGGGCCCAGCCAGCCGCGGTCGGCGGCCTGGGAGAGGGCCGCGTACCAGTGGGCGTGCCGGTCGGCGGTGACACCGGCCTCGCCGAGCTCCTCCAGCCAGTCGTGGCCGTACTCGCGGATGGTGTCGAGCATGCGGTAGCGGGCCCCGGCGCCCCGTTCGTCGGTGCACCGGACCACCGACTTGGCGACCAGGCCGGCCAGGACCCGCTCCACCCGCGAGGCGGGCAGCGGCCCGCCGGCGCACACGGCGCGGGCCGCGGCGACGTCGAAGTCCCCGGTGAAGACGGAGAGCCGGGCCCACAGCAGGCGTTCCACCGGCTCGCACAGTTCGTGGCTCCAGCCGATCGCCGTCCGCATCGTCTGGTGCCGGAGCGGCAGCGCGGCCCGGCTGCCGGACAGCACGTCCAGGCGCGTGCCGAGCCGCTCGGCCATCTGCTCCAGGGTCCACAACCGCAGCCGGGCTCCGGCGAGTTCCAGGGCGAGCGGGATCCCGTCCAGGCGGCGGCAGACCTCGACCGCGACCGCGGCCCGCTCGGGGTCCTCGAAGGCGGCCGCCGCCCCGGCGGTTGCGGTGAGGGCGCGGGCCCGGAAGAGGGCGAAGGCATCGCTGTCGGGTCCCTCGCAGGGCAGCGGGCGGACCTCGACGAGGGCCTCGCCGGGGGTGCCGAGCGGCTCCCGTGAGGTGATCAGCACCGTCAAGCCCGGTGCGGACTGGAGGAGTTCGCCTACGAGGTGCCGGCAGTCGGCCACCAGGTGCTCGCAGGTGTCGAGGACGAGGAGGAGCTCCTTGTCGGCCATCCAGGCGCACAGCTCCTCGTCGAGGGGGCGTGCGGAGTGGTCGGCCAGGCCCACGGTGTGGGCGACGGTGGTGGTGAGCAGGGTGGGGTCGCGCAGCGGTGACAGCTCCACCCACCAGACGCCGTCGGGCCGCGCCTGGCGGGCGTCGGTGACGGCGCGCAGGGCGAGGCGGGACTTGCCCACACCGCCCACCCCGGTGAGGGTGACCAGTCTTCTCTCCCGCAACAGGTCGTGAACCAGGCCGAGTTCGTTCTCCCGGCCGACGAAGCTCGCCGATTCCGGCGGCAGGTTTCCCGGCACGGCGCCAGAGTCTGGCCCAGCGGCGCCGCCCGCGGGTCCTGCCTGATTGTTGTTGACCGAGTACTCACCGAACACGGATGTATTGTGCGTGATCTTCTTTCACGGCAGTGCCGATCAGGCCAGAACGTCAGCCATATTTCACGCTACGAGAACGATCCGCCGTTCCGCGGAGAAGGCGCCCCAGTTGCCGTCGGGCAGCCGGGCCCGCAGTTTCACGGCCCACACCGTACCGGCAGGCTCGGTCACCGTGAGCCGGTGTTCGGCCCTGCCGCTCGGGACGGCGCCGGTGCCGAACTGGATGACGGTCGTGGGCTGTTCGTTGACGTAGAGCTCGTACTCGCTGGTTTCCCGTCCGGTGTCGGGGGCCGTCCAGGCCAGCGTGACCTCGCCCTTCGACGCGACCGCGGTGAACCCGGCGGGCGCGGTGCCCGGCCCCTCGCCGGAGGCGGGCGGGGTCGTCACGTCCACCGCCGGGCCGTCGGGAGAGGAGTTGTCCGCCCCGTCCCGGGCCCGGACGGTGAAGGTGTAGACGGTGTCCGGCCGGAGGCCGGTGAGGGCCGTGCCGCTCTCACCGGGGCCGGCGGTGTGGATCCGGACGCCGCCCTGGTAGACGTCGTACGCCGTCACGCCGGTGTCGTCCGTGGCCGCGGACCAGGACACCCAGGCGGCGTGGGGCCCGGTCGCGCGGCCCGTGGCCGTCGCCGGGGCGGTCGGCGCCGCGCGGTCCTCGGCCTTGGCCGCCGGGGTGGTCACCTGGGCGGCCGGGGCCTGCGGGGAGAGGTTCCCGGCGGCGTCCTTCGCCCGGACGGTGAAGGCGTAGCCGGTCTGCGGGGTGAGCCCGGTGACGTCCGTCATGTTCTTCTCGGCGGGGAGCTCGCGGACCAGCCGGCCGGCCTGGAAGACCTGGTAGCCGGTCACCCCGTCGCGGGAGGCCGCCGCCTCCCACATGACGTGCACGGTGGTGGCGCTGCCGGCCTGCGCGGTGAGCCCGGCCGGAGCGGGCGGGGGGTCGGTGTCGGCCGCGGTGCACCCGACCGACGCGGCCAGGCCGGAGACGGCCAGGCAGAGGGCGAGCGTGGGGGCGGTGCGTCGCACGGGGTGCCTTCCTCCGCGGTCCTCGTAAAGGTCTAGACATATATGGCACGCGGAGCGGAGGTGCGGCAAGACCCGTGCGCCTTGGTCTGCCGGACGGAAGTGGCCGCCGATGTGACCCGGTTCGTCTTCTTCTGCTCCCGTCTGGCATTATTGCGATCTCTTTGCAATAACAGATGATCGTAAACAGGGATGTGCACAGCATGACGGCCCGGACAGTACGGGGAGTGGCCGGCGCGACGCTGGCCGCCGCACTCATCACGGGCGTGGCGGCCTGCTCGACCCCCTCCGGGGGGACCGCGGCGGGGACCGCGGGCGGGGACTCCGCCGTGGTCGGCATCGCCACCGAGCCGGAAAGCCTCAGCCCGCTGCTCGGCTACGGCAAGGACGGCAACTCCAAGATCTTCGACGGACTGCTCACGCACGACGCGGACATGAAGCTGCAGCCCGCGCTGGCCCGGGCCCTGCCCGAGGTCTCCGCGGACGGACGCACGTACACCTACGCGCTGCGCCAGGGCGTGAAGTTCAGCGACGGGGAGCCCTTCTCCGCCGAGGACGTGGTCTTCACCTACCGGACGATCCTCGACCCGAAGACGAACAACGCGTCCAAGACCGAACTGGACGCCATCGAGTCCGTCGAGGCACGGGGCGAGGACACGGTCGTCTTCACGCTGAAGTACCCCTACGCGCCCTTCGCCGAGCGCACGGTGCTGCCGATCGCCCCCGAGCACGTGGCGGGCCGGCAGGACGTCAACAGCGGGGAGTTCACCACGCGGCCCGTCGGCACCGGCCCCTACCTGCTCACCGGGTGGTCCAAGGGCGAGAAGCTCAGCTTCAAGGCCAACCCCGGGTACTGGGGCGGCGAACCCGCCGTGAAGAAGTTCACCATGGCCGTCATCAAGGACGACGACGTACGCGTCACCCGGCTGCGCTCCGGCGAGCTGGACGCGGCGATCCTGCCGCCCAACCTCGCCAAGGGCTTCGAGAAGGACAAGGCGCGTCTGGGGGCACCTCCCAGCGGTAGCTGGGGGATGTACGCGGCCAAGACCTTCGACTACCGCAACGTGACGCTGCCGACCCAGCACAAGGTCACCGGTGACGTGGCCGTCCGCCAGGCGCTGGACATCGCCGTGGACCGGGGCGCCATGGTCGACAAGCTCCTGGAGGGCGCGGGCAAGCCCGCGTACGGCCCGGTGCCCACCGGCAGCCCGTGGTTCACGGCCGGCACGGAGCGCGCGTACGACCTCGACAAGGCGCGGCGGATCCTCGACGACGCGGGCTGGAAGACGGGCGAGGACGGCATCCGCGTCAAGGACGGGGTCCGCGCCTCCTTCCCGCTCTGGTACACCTCCGGCGACAAGATCCGCCAGGACCACGCGCTCGCCTTCGCCTCCGACGCCAAGAAGGCCGGCATCGAGGTCAGGACCGAGGCCGGGACCTGGGAGGTCATCGAGCCCCGGATGAAGACCGAGGCGGTCCTCGCGGGCGGCGGCTCCCCGGCCGACCCGGACTTCGACCAGTACCAGCTGCTGACCTCCTCGCTCGCGGGCGACGGCTTCAACAACATGGCCTGGTACGACAACGCGACCGTGGACCGGGCCCTCGGCGACGCCCGCAGGAGCGGCGACCCGGCCGCGCGCAAGGCGGCGTACGACACCGTGCAGCGCGAGCTGGTGAAGGACCCGGGCTACGTCTTCCTCACCCACATCGACCACCTGTACGTCGTGAACGACAAGTGGGACGGGCTCACCACCCAGGTCGAGCCGCACGACCACGGCCTGGGCTCCGGCCCGTGGTGGAACGTCGAGAGCTGGAAGCCGAAGCAGAAGTGAGCCGAGCCAGGGCCTGTCTTCCGGGTCAGGCCGGATCAGCCCGTGCCGGGCGCCGCGGGCCCGGCCCGACCCGAAGGACAGGCGTTCAGTGAACTCCCGCTCCGGCCGCCTCCCCTGGGGGCCGATGGCGCGCATGGCGGGGCGGCGGACCCTCTTCGCCGCCCCCGTCCTGCTCGCCGTCACCTTCGGGGTCTTCGCCGTCGCCGCGCTGTCCCCCTTCGACCCCGTCAAGGCGTACGCCGGCACCGCGGGCCTCACCGCCTCCCAGGACCGCCTCGACGAGCTGCGGGCCAACCTCGGCGTGGACCAGCCGCTGGTCACGCGCTGGTGGGACTGGCTCACCTCGGCGCTCACCGGCGACCTCGGCACCTCCTCCGTGATGCGGCAGCCGGTGGCCGACGTCATCGCCGAACGGGTGGGCTGGTCCGCGCTGCTCGCGGCCTGCGCCTTCACCGTGGCGGTGCTCGCGGGCACGGCGCTCGGAGTGCTGGCCGCGCGCCGCCCGGGCGGTCCGCTGGACCGGGCCGTGTCCGGGCTCGCGTACACCCTGGAAGCGGCCCCGGCCTTCTGGCTGGGCCTGCTGGCCATCTGGTTCTTCTCGGTACGGCTGGGGGTCCTGCCCTCCGGGGGCCTGACGGACGCGGGCAGCGACGTGGTCACCTTCGGGCAGGTCGCCACGCACCTGGTCCTTCCCGCGCTGGTGCTGGGCCTGTCCCAACTCCCGTGGTTCTTCCTGTACGTCCGCCAGGGCGTGGCCGACGCGCTGGCGGAGGACCCCGTACGCGGGGCCCGCGCGCGGGGTCTGGCGGAGCGGACCGTGCTGCTCGGGCACGGGCTGCGCTCCGGCATGCTGCCGATGCTGACCCTGGTCGGTTCGCGGGTCCCGGAACTGATCACCGGCGCGCTGCTGGTCGAGACCGTCTTCAGCTGGCCGGGCATCGCCGCGGCGACCGTGCAGGCGGCGACCTCGGTGGACTTTCCGCTGCTGGCGGCCCTGACCGTGATGGCCACGGCGGCCGTGCTGGCGGGGAACCTGCTGTCCGACCTGCTCTACGGGCTGGCCGATCCGAGGGTGGGCTTCGATGGCTGACCTGACGGCCGGCCGGGTGTGGAAGTCTGCGGGCCCCACCCGGCGTTCGACGCGCAAGCTGCGCGTGCGGGCCTCGGCGGTGACCGTCGCGCTGGTCGTGGCGGCGGTGCTGGTGGTCCCGCCGCTGGCGCAGCTGGACCAGCAGGCGGTCGACTTGTCGGCAAAGCTCCTTCCGCCGTCGTGGGCCCACCCCTTCGGGACGGACGACGTCGGGCGCGACCTGCTGCTCAGGTGCGTCTACGGGCTGCGGGTCTCGCTGGGCGTCGGCCTGGTGGCGGCGCTGGCCGCCACCGTGATCGGCACGGCCGTGGGCGCGGCGGCCGGCGCGCTGGGCGGCTGGACGGACCGCCTGGTGATGCGGGTGGTGGACGCGCTGTCCTCGATCCCGCACCTGCTGCTGGGCATCTTCATCGTGGCGATGTTCCGCCCGGGGGTGTGGCCGGTGGTCGCTTCCGTCGCCGTGACCCACTGGCTGTCGACGGCCCGCATCGTCCGCGCGGAGGTCCTGTCCCTGCGGGGCCGGCCCTACGTGGACGCGGCGGTCTCGGGCGGCGCCTCGCGGTGGCGGATCGCCGTACGGCACCTGGTGCCGGGCGTCCTCCCGCAGGCGGGCCTGGCCGCCGTGCTGATGGTGCCGCACGCGATGTGGCACGAGTCCGCGCTGTCCTTCCTGGGGCTGGGACTTCCCGCGCACCAGGCCAGCCTCGGCGGGCTCGTCCAGAGCGCCCGGGGTTCCCTGCTGGCCGGCGACTGGTGGCCGACGCTCTTCCCCGGCCTCCTGCTGATCGTCCCGACCCTGGCCATCGCGGGCCTCGCGGGCGCCTGGCGCGACCGCCTCAACCCCCGCCGCCGCTCGGAGCTGACCCTGTGACCCACCCCGCCCCCACCGGGCCCGCCGCACCCGCGGGGCCCGGGCCTGCCGAGTCCGCGACGCCCGCGACGTCCTCAGCGCCCGGGCCTGCTGAGCCCGCGGCGCGTGCCGCGCGTGCCACGTCCGCCGCGCCCGGGCCCGCGGTGCCTGCCGGCCCTGCCGAGTCCGCGGGGCGTGCCGCGCCCGCTGCGCCCGCCGGGCTCGGGTCTGCGGTGTCTGCGGTGTCTGCTGTGTCTTCCGGCCCTGCTGGGCCCGCGTCCGCCGGGCCCCTCGCCGGCGCCGGGCGCGCCGGGGCGGACGTGCTCGTCGTGTCGGGGCTCTCGGTGCGCTTCCGCATGCCCGCAGGGCGGTACGTCGAGGCCGTCAGCGACGTCGGCTTCCGGCTCGGGCCCGGCGAGTGCTTGGCCCTCGTCGGGGAGAGCGGCTGCGGCAAGTCCGTGCTCGCCTCCGCCCTGCTCGGCCTGCTCCCCGGCAACGCCGAGACCGCGGGATCGGCCCGCCTCGCGGACGGCCTGGACCTGCTCGCGGCCGACGAGCGGACCCTCGCCGAGACGGTACGGGGCCGCCGCGTCGGCCTGGTCCCGCAGAGCCCGGCGGCGCACCTCACCCCCGTCCGCACGATCCGGTCCCAACTGGAGGAGACCGTCCGGGAGCTGGGCTCCGGCACGTCCCGTATGTCCGGGATCTCGGGCACCTCCGGGACCTCCGGCGCGTCCGGGTCCTCCGGGTCCTCCAGGTCCCCCGGCGTGTCCGGGTCCTCCGGGTCCTCCGGCACGGCTGGGATCTCCGCGATCTCCGGTACCACCGGTACCACCGGTACCACCGGTACCACCGGCACCTCCGGCACCTCCGGGACCTCCGGGACCTCCTGGGCCTCCGGCACCTCCGGCACCTCCGGCACCTCCGGGGCCTCCGGGATCTCCGGGACCTCCGGAGCCTCCGGCCGGCCCGCCGCGGCGACAGGGCGCCCGGACCGGCCGGAGCCCGGGCGCCGGGCGGGGTTCCTGCGGCGGCGCCCCCGCCCCCGCACCGGCCGGCTGCGCGCCGCGGCCGAGGCGGCGGCCGCCCGCGCGGCCTTTCCCGCCACCCACCTCGACCGCTACCCCCACGAACTCTCCGGCGGCCTCGCCCAGCGCGCCGCCACCGCCCTCGCCCTCGTCGGCGACGCGCCGCTGCTGCTCGCGGACGAGCCGACCACGGGCCTCGACCGGGACCTCGTGCACCGCACCGCCGACGAGCTGCGCGCCCACACCCGGGACGCCGGCCGTGCGCTGCTGATGATCACCCACGACCTCGCCGCGGCGGAGCGCATCGCCGACACCGTCGCCGTCATGTACGCCGGGCGGATCGTCGAACTCTCCCCGGCCCGGACCTTCTTCGGCTCGCCCGGCCCCCGCCACCCCTACGCCCGGGGGCTCCTCGAAGCGCTCCCGGAACGCTCCTTCGCCCCCATCCCCGGCGCCCCGCCCGAACTCGGCGCCCTCCCGCCCGGCTGCGCCTTCGCCCCCCGCTGCGACCGCGCCGACGCGCTCTGCCGCGCCGAGCGGCCCGTGCTCACCGAAGGGCCGGCCTGCCACCATGCTTGAGCTCAAGGACATCACTGCCGGGTACGACCGCCGCGAGCCTGTCGTGCGCGGCGCGCACCTCGCCCTGCGCCCCGGCGCCTCCCTCGGCCTGCTGGGGCCGAGCGGCTGCGGGAAGTCGACCCTCGCCCGGGTGGCCGCCCTGCTGCACCGTCCCGACCGGGGGAGCGTGACCCTGGACGGCCAGGCCGTGACCGGCTTCCGCCACCGCGCCCCGCGCGCCCTGCGCACCGCGGTCGGCGTGGTCTTCCAGCAGCCGCGGCTGTCCGCCGACCCCCGGCTGCGGCTCCACGACCTCGTCGCCGAACCGCTGCGCGCGACGGGCCGCCGGGCGGAAGTGGAGGCGACCGTCGGAGAGTTGACCGAGCGTGTCGGCCTCGGTGCGGATCTGCTCACCCGCCGCCCCCACGAGGTCAGCGACGGCCAGCTCCAGCGCGCCTGCCTGGCCCGCGCCCTGGTGCTGCGTCCGCGCTGGCTGGTCTGCGACGAGATGACCGCGATGCTGGACGCCTCCACCACGGCCGCCCTGGTCAGGGTGGTGGAGGAGTACCGCGCCGAGTCGGGCGCCGGGCTCCTCGCGGTCGGGCACGATCCGGTGCTGCTCGCGCGCTGGTGCGACCGTACGACCCGCTGGGACGAGATCGTCAAGGACTGACCACCCGTCACGGACGGTCAACACCCGTACGGCGGACACGTCTTTCGCCCGGAGGCACCCCCTCCTGCGCCACCATGGCGCCGGATAAGGAGGTTTCCGATGGTGCTTTCCCTCTCCGTGGTCGTCCTGCTCCTCGTCCTCGCGTGGATCTTCGTGCGCAGCGGCGGTCTCAAGTTCTCGCACGCCCTCGTCTGCGTCCTGCTCGGCTTCTACCTCGCGAGCAGCAGCATGGCCGCGACCATCCACAACGGACTGGCCGCCACCGCGAACGTGGTGTCCAGCCTCAAACCGTAGGACCTGGCCGACTGTTGCGCGCTCGTGAATCATCCGGCACTTCCATGGACTCTTCGGACACCGCGATCTAGCGTCGGGCGGCGGCGCGATGTCAGACGCATTGTCAACAACACGAAGAGGAACGGAGGAAGTCCGCATGCTCCGAAGAACGCTGAACTGCGCCGTGGTCCCGGTGCTCGCCGCCTTCACGGCGCTGTACGGGATCTCCCCGGCGCAGGCCGAGGAGATACCCAAGGCGCCCGGCCACCGCCTGGTCAGCGCCTACGACGGCAGCCCCGCCACCGCCGCCCCGCTGCCGGGCGAAGCCCCGCCGCAGCACCCCTTCCTCGCGCCCAACGGCCGCAGCGGCATGCACTCCGACGCGGCCGGCAGCGCCACCTCGCCCTGGTCCGGGCCGCTCGGCAAGAACCCGCAGGTGACCAGCGAGAAGATCGCCGCCCTCGGCGGGGAGTGCGCCACCGCCACCTTCGACTCGGGCGGCCGGATCGTCACCGTCTGCGGCACCTTCTCCGGCTTCAAGGTCAAGCTCCTGGAGCCCCGTACGCTCGCCACGCTCGCGGAGTACCAGCTCCCGCAGCGTTCTTCGACCGTCGAGGCGATCACCTCGCTCGACTTCGCGAAGATCTTCAAGGACACCTCGGGCGGCGCCTACTTCTACCTGGACGACCAGGACCGGGCCGTGCTGGCCGACTCCCGCCAGCACATCCTGCGCCTGTCGCACAGTCAAGGTGCGGACGGAACCTGGAAGTTCACGGCCGACGACGACTGGGACCTGACCGGCCAGGTCCCGCACGACTGCGTCAGCTGGACCAACCTGCGGCCCAGCGGCACCTGCGACCCCGTCACCTCCGTCATGCCCGACTGGGACGGCCGCATCTGGTGGGTCACCCGCCAGGGCCGGGTGGGCACCGTGGACCCGGCGACCTCGCAGATCCGTTCCGTCCAGCTGCGGGGCGAGGAGATCCAGAACTCCTTCTCGGTCGCCGAGGACGGCGTCTCCATCGTCACCGACCACGCGCTCTACAGTTTCCGCGCCACCGCCGACGGCACCCCGCAGGTGCAGTGGCGCCAGACGTACGACCGCGGCACCGCCGCCAAACCCGGCTCCGTGAACCAGGGTTCGGGCACCACCCCGGACCTCTTCGGCAACGGCTACGTCGCCATCACCGACAACGCCGACGACCGGATGAACGTCCTGGTCTACAAGCGGGGCGTGGACGTCCCCGCCGACCAGCGGCTGGTCTGCAAGGTCCCCGTCTTCAAATCCGGCGCCTCGACCACCGACAACTCCCTGATCACCTGGGGAAACAGCATCGTCGTCGAGAACAACTACGGGTACGAGAACCCGACGACCCTGCTGCTGGGCCGGTCCGTCGTCGGCGGAGCCACCCGCATCGACGTCCGCGCCGACGGCAGCGGCTGCGACACCGTGTGGGAGCGCGGGATCCGCTCGCCCTCGACCGTGCCCAAGCTCTCCACCGCCAACGGGCTGCTCTACTTCTACGAGAAGGAGCCCAACGCCTGGGGCATCGACGCCTGGTACCTCACCGCGGTGGACTTCCGCACCGGTGAGCGGCGCTGGCGCCGGCTCACCGGAACCGGCCCGCTGTACGACAACAACTGGGCCCCGATCACCCTCGGCCCCGACGGCACCGCGTACATCGGCGTCTTCAACGGCATCGTCGCGGTCCGCGACGGTGGCTGACCCCCGCCGCGCCCCCGATGCGCCCACGGCCGGCCGGCACGCGATCCGTGCCGGCCGGCCGCCGGTCACCGCCGCGCCCACTCCTCGGCCAGCAGCCGGTAGGAGCGGACCCGGGCCGCGTGGTCGTGCGTGATGGTGGTGATCATGAGTTCGTCGGCCCCGGTGGCCTCCTGGAGCCGCTCCAGATGATCGGCGACCGTCCCCGCCGAGCCCACGAACCGGGTCTCCACCCGGTCGGCAACGAGCGCCTCGTCCTCCTCGGTCCAGGGCAGGGCGCGCGCCTCGTCCGGTGTGGGGTAGGGGATGGCGCCCTCGGCGGTACGGATGCTGCGCACCCAGGGCGCGTACCCGGTGGCCAGCTCCCGCGCGGTCGCGTCGTCCTCGGCCACGACGACGTCGGCGGACACCGTCACATAGGGCCGGTCCAGTTCTGCGGAGGGCTTGAAGGCGGCCCGGTAGCCCTCGGCCGCTTCCAGGACCGTGGCCGGGCTGACGTGGTAGTTCGCCGCGAAGCGCAGCCCGCTGCGGCCCGCGGTGTCCGCGCTCTGCCCGCCGCTGCTGCCCAGGATCCACACCTGTACGTCGGCCCCCTCGCCGGGGACCGCGTGCGCCTCCTCGCCCTCGGGGGAGCGGTACTCGCCCCTCAGCAGCGCGAGGATGTCGTCGACCTGCTCCCCGTAGTCCTGGGGCTGCGCACCCGGCAGGGTCAGCAGCTTCTGCAGGAGCGCGACCCGCGGATGGCCGAGCAGGTGCGCGAAGGAGAAGGGGGCCGGGATCCGCAGGCCGTTCGGCGCGTACCCGTCCACGACCGGGGTGACGGGCCGCGCGGGCTCCCCGGAGCGCCGCGGCGGCCGGCCCGCCGAGCGGCCCAGGCCCAGGTCGAGGCGGCCCGGGTGCAGTGCGTCGATCAGGCCGAACTCCTCCACCGTGGACAGTGCGGTGCGGTGCCCGAGCTGTACGGCGCCGGAGCCGAGGCGGATCGTGCTGGTCGCGGAGGCGGTCAGGGCGAGGAGGACGGCCGGGGAGGTCCCGGCGACGCCCGGGTTGAGGTGGTGCTCGGCGAACCAGTAGCGGACGTAGCCGAAGGCCTCCGTCCGCCGGGCGAGGTCGATGCTGCGGTGCAGGGCCTCGGCGGCGCTGGAACCGGAGGCGACCGGGACGAGGTCGAGGACCCCGAGGGGGATGCCGGGCATGGCCGTGCTCCTTACAGGTCGGGGGAGGAAGGGCCGGGGAGCGCGCGTACGCCGGAGCCGGAGCGCCCGGCGCCGGGCACGGCCAGGCCGAGGTGCTCGCGCCCGGCGGACTCCCGGGCCCGCCGGATCGCCGTGACGGCGGCCCGGACCTCGTCGGTGTCGCGCGCGGCGACGTACCCGACATCGGCGGACCGGGCGATGAGTCCGAGAGCCGCGCCGCCGTCGCCGGGCGCGGCGGAGGCGCTCACGACGGGCTGCCCCTGGGGCGGCCGGGGGGTGATCGACGGCCCCCTGACGCTGAAGTGGCGGCCCTCGAAGTCGATGTGGTGCAGCCTGGCGCGGTCGACGAACCGGCCGGTGGCCACGTCGCGGATCTCGGCGTCGTCGTCCCAGCTGTCCCACAGCCGCCGGATCACCTCGACGTGGTCGACGGCCTCCTCGTACGCCTCGGCGTCGGGGAGCGCCGCCGGACGGCGGCCGAAGTGGCGTGCCTCGTCGGCCAGCCGTGAGATCTGGATCCGCAGGCCCGCGCGCCCCCGGCTGACGTGGTCCAGGGTGGCGATCGCCTTGGAGACGTGGAAGGGCTCGGTATGGGTGGCGGTCACGCTCGGGACCAGCCCGATGTGCCGGGTCAGCGGGGCGACGCGGGCGGCCGTGAGGACCGCGTCCAGGCGCCCCTGGACCCGGTCGGGGCGTACGCCGGGCCCCTCCGGCCCGTCGGACCCGTCCGAGGAGGGGGGCCGGAGGGTGAAGGAGTCCTCGAAGGTGACGAAGTCGAGCAGTCCGGTCTCGGCCTCGGCGACGACACCGGCCCAGTAGCGGGCGGTGAACAGCTCGCCGGGCCGGGCACCCGGCGCGCGCCAGGCGGCCGGGTGCCCGCCCGCGCCGTCGAGCGCGACGGCGAGGTGCAGCGGGGCGGAGGATGCGGATGCGGACGTGGACGTGGACGGGGGTGCGGTCGGGTCTGGGGGCACGTTGAACGGCGCCTTCCTGATCGGCCGTGCGCGGAGGAGGCCGATACGGGGTCGCGGATCGAGGGCCCCGGGGAGAGGGGCGGCGGGTCGGTCGTCAAGGTCTCCTCGAAAACGCTACGCCCGGTAGCGGGCACGTACAATGACCGCTGTGTGAAGAGCACTTGGCGACCGTGTTGCCCGCCACCGGGCGGCTCCCTCAGAGCCAGGGCAGCTCCTCGGCGGAGTACCGGTAGGCACGGAAGACGGAGTTCTGGGCGCCGGCGGAGGACTCCAGGCCCACGCCCTCGCCGAAGGACCGGAACTGCGGAACCACGAACTCCCAGACCACGTCCCCGCCGCGGGTCACCTCGAAGAGCCGGCCGAAGGAACCCTCGGCGACGAAGGTGTTGCCGTTCGGCAGGCGCTGGGCACTGGACATGTACGGGCTGTAGAAGTTCTGCGGCGGGTTGTCCTGGTAGGACCACACCTCCTTGCCCGTGCGCGGGTCGAGCTCCAGCACCCGCGAGTACGGCACGGACGTGGTGTCGCGGTACGTCCCGTTGTCGAAGACCAGGATGTTGCCGTCGGCCAGTTCGTGCGGGTGGTGCTGCTGGGCCAGTACGTCGGGACCGATGCGCCACCTGACCGAGCCGTCGGCCCGGTCGACGGCGACGGTGGTGGACGCGCTGCGGAAGCCCACCACGACCGAACCGTCGGCCAGCTCGTTGACGGTGTTGGCCATCGGCCAGTGCTCGCGGGCGAAGTGCGGGTCGAGCGGGAACTCCTCCGGGTCGAGGTGGTCGATGGCCGCCCAGCGCCACACCTCCCGCCCGTCCCAGGTCAGTTCGTACACCACGTCCCCGTAGATCACCCCGCCGGGCGCCTCGGATCCCGGGATGCCGCCCCGGATCCGCGCCGCGTCGGCCGGGGCCAGGGGCTCCACGACCGTGACGAGGAGGTTGCCGTTGCGCAGCACCGAGGCGTCGTGGTGGTGGAAGGGGTGCCGGGTCTCGCGCAGGACCGTGGAGTCCGGGGCCAGCTCCTGGAAGATCCCGCCGTGGTAGACGTCCCAGATGGGGAAGAGGCTCGGGCCGCCGGTGTCCTTGGCCGCGTAGAAGAGGTTTCCGCCGGGGAGGATCTGCGCCTGACGGCCGGGCGGGTGCGGGGAGTTCCAGGTGTGTGCGGGCCGTCCCCCGATGTCCACGAGGTGGATCTCGCCGCTGCCGGTGATCGGCGTGTAGAGGGTGTAGCCGCCGTAGCTGCGCTCGGGGTCGTGGGCGATGAGGCCGACGCCGCGGCGGCGCAGGGTGTTCTGGTCGACGGTCATGGGGGATCTCCTGTCGGGACGGGGCTGGTTCAGCGCACGGTGACGGCGGCCGGGTCGACGGCCGTCAGGGGTCCGGGGTTCAGGTGGCGCAGCAGCGTGGCGCGGTCGGCGGGGCCGGGCAGGCCCTGGGCGGCCTTGGCCCAGGCGGCCTCCTGCTCCAACTCGGCCAGCAGCTCGGGGGAGAGGGTCGCGCCGTAGCCGTAGCGCGGCTGGAAGGCGTCGACGTAGCCGGCCTGGAGGGCGCCCTTGGACTGGGCGAGTACGGCCTTGCGGGCGCCGGCCGGGTCGGCGGCCATCTCGCGCTGGGCGCGCAGCAGCGTGCGGAGCGCGGCCGTGGTGGTCCGCTCGTCGGCCGACGGGCCGGCGACGAGCAGGGTCCGGGCGGTGTAGCCGGTGAAGGGGAGCTCGGCGTAGCGCGCGCCGAGGGCGGTGCGGGCGGCGTCGTAGAAGCTGGGGAAGGTGGCCCCGGCGTCGACGTCCCCGCGGGCCAGCGCCGCGGGCACCTGGTTCGGGGCGAGGTTGACCACCGTCACGTCCGCGGCGGTCAGCTGCGCCGAGGCCAGCATCCGCGACAGCGCGTACTCCACGTTCGTACCCTGCGGGACCCCGACCTTGCGGCCGCGCAGCGCGGCGAAGCCGGTGATCTGCCGGTCGGTACGGGTGAGCAGGCGCCAGTCGGAGAACCGGGACAGGTCGGCGACGACGCGCAGTTCGCGCCCGCCCAGTACGGCGGTCACCGCGGGCAGGTCGCCCACGACGCCGAGCTGCGCCTGGCCGCCGAGTACGGCGTTCAGCGCGTCCCGCCCGGTCGGCTGGGTGGTGACGGTGGCGTCCAGGCCGTCGGCGGACCACAGCGCGCGGTCCTGGGCCACGTGGACGGGAGCGCCGCCGAGGTGGTCGCTGGCGGCGAGGGTCACGGCCGGGCGGTCGCCCGCGCTCCCGGTGCCCGCCGGGGCGGATCCGGCGGCGCAGGCCGTGGCGAGCGCGGAGAGCAGGGCAGCCAGGAGTACGGCGGTCACCGCGCGGGGTCCGTGCATGGCGGGGAGTCCTTCCAGGGGAGGGAGCAGGGGGAGTGGTGAGGAGCAGGGGACGGAGGGCCGAAGGGGCGGGTTCAGTCCGAGCGCAGATGGCGTGCGATCAGGGCCCGCAGGTCCGGGTCGGGAGCACCCGCGGGCACCGGGTGGTCGGCGAGCACCCGGCCGGGAGTCCCGCCGAGGACGACGACCCGTTCGGCGAGGGCCAGCGCCTCGTCGATGTCGTGCGTGACGAACAGCACGGTCGTGCCCCGGCGTTGCCACAGCTGCCGCAGAAGGGTCTGCATCCGGGCCCGGGTCAGGGCGTCGAGCGCCCCGAACGGCTCGTCCATCAGGAGCACTTCGGGTTCGGCCGCCAGGGCGCGGGCCAGCGCCACCCGCTGCTGCATACCGCCGGACAGCTGCGCGGGGTACTTGCCGGTGCCGTCGGCCAGGCCGACCTCGGCGAGCACCTCGATCGCGCGCCGACGGCGTTCCCGGCGCGGCAGGCCGAGCCGCTTGAGGGCGAACTCGACGTTGCCGCGCGCCGTGCGCCAGGGGAAGAGGGCGTAGTGCTGGAAGACCACGCCCCGGTCCGGGCCCGGCGCGCGGACCGTCCGGGAGCCCGCCGTGACCCTCCCCGCGACGGGTGCGACGAACCCGGCCACGGCCCCGAGCACCGTGGACTTGCCGCATCCGCTGGGCCCCAGCAGAGCCGTGAACGAGCCCGCCGGGAACTCCAGGTCCGTCGGCTCCAGCACCGGGGCACCGGCGCCGTATCCGACCGACAGCCCCTCCAGCCGTACGTCCAGGCTCATGCGGTGCTCCAGTGGGCGAAGCGGCGGCCGATCGAGGCCAGGACGAGGTCGACGGCCACGCCGAGCAGGCCGAGGACGAGCAGCCCGGCGAACATCCGGTCCACGCGCAGGAACTGGCCGTCCACCTGGAGCCGGTACGCCAGCCCGCTGTCCGCGCCGCCCAGTTCCGCGGCGACCAGGGCGAGCAGCGCCACGGACGCCCCGTAGCGCAGCGCGGCGAGCAGGGCGGGGGCGGCGGCGGGCAGCAGCACCTCGGTGAACCGGCGGTGCACCGGCGCCCCGAGCGACCGGGCCGCCCGCAGGTGGGACACCGGGATCCGGGAGACCCCGTCGTGCACGTACAGCCAGACGGCGAGCAGCACGGCGTACGCGATGAGCAGGCGCTTGGAGCTCTCCCCGATGCCGAACCAGGCGGTCGCGAGCGGGACCAGGGCGATGGCCGGGATGGGCCGCAGGAAGGAGATCAGCGGGGTGACGGCGGCGGAGAGCCAGGGCAGGTGGCCGGTGGCGAAGCCCAGCGCACTGCCGACGGCGGCGCCCAGCGCGAACCCCTGCCCGGCGCGGGCCAGGCTGGCGCCGAGGTCGGCGGCCAGTACCCCGTTGCGGGCGCCGTCCGCGAGGGCGGCGAGGGTCTCGGCGGGCGTGGGCAGGAGCCCCGGAGCCACCGCGCCGGACCGGGCGGCCAGGTACCACAGCGCGAGCACGGCGCCGGCCGATGCCAGGGCCGGGCCGAGGGCCGGGCGGCGCCGGACGGCGGCCCGGCCGGGCGGTGAGGGGGTGGCGTGCACGGGGCGGCTCCTCCGTCGTCGATAAGTGAGGTCAATAATTGACCACGCTTATGACGGGAGTGTTGCGGCAGTGCGAAACCTCCCCGGGGCCCCCGGCCGGTGATCGGTGATGAGGTACGTTCACCTGCGTGTCGCGACCCGAACCCACGCCCGAGGCGATCGAGGTCGGACGGGTGATCCGCAGCTGCCGCAAGCAGCGCGGGGTCTCCATGGCCGTCCTCGCCGCCCGTTCGGGCCTCTCGCAGCCCTTCCTCAGCCAGCTGGAGCGCGGTCTCGCCACGCCCAGCCTCAGCTCGATCTACCGGATCGCCGAGGCGCTCGACGTCACCCCGGGCACCTTCCTCAGGCCGCCCGCGCGGCCGGGTGCGGTCAGCCACGAGGCCGATCCGCAGGTGATCAGGGTGGACGAGGCGGCCGGGCAGACCGCGCGGGTGCTGATCCCGGGCGGGAGCAGCGGCCTCATGGAGGCGTACGAGCACCACTTCGAGCCCGGCCGGGGCGAACGGGGCTGGTTCGAGCATCCCGGCGAGGACTTCCTCTACGTCCTCGAAGGCGAGATCCTCCTCGAGGTCGAGGGCGAGGAGCCGCTGCTCCTGCGCGCCGGCCAGAGCGCCCACCACCGGGGCGAACTCCCGCACCGCTGCCGCCTGCCCGGCCCGTCCGCCGCCCGCACCCTGCTCGTGATCGCGAACGCCTAGGCCCGGACAGGACCTAGCCCTGGTCCAGGCGGCGCAGTACCCGGAGCTCCGCCGCCTCGACGTCCAGCCGCGCGGCCGGGTCGCCGCCGCGGCCGCGGACGGCCGCGCGCACCAGCGCCAGGTAGAACAGGGCGGGCGCGCACGGGGACCAGGCCTCGGCCGGCTTGTCCAGCAGGAAGGACAGCACCGCATCGGGATCGGCGGGCACGAAGGCGTAGTCGTCGTGCTCCCACTTGTCCTCGACGCCCCCGCTCCAGCGGCGGCGCAGGGCCTCCTCGTCCAGCTCCTGGAGTTCGGCGCTGAAGAAGGCCGCCCACTGGTTGTTGCGCAGGTCCAGCCCGAAGCCCAGCAGCTCCAGGTCCACGGGGTCGGTCTCCTGCACCGCCAGCTCCTCGCGCAGCGCGCGCCGGGCCACGGCGTGCAGGCTGATCCGGCCGTCGGGCGCCAGGTCGTGGATGGCCGCCAGGCCCTCGTTCGCCGAGGAGTTCCAGCGCGACCGGTTGGGTCCCACGACCTTGGCGCTGCGGTGCGAGAAGAGCACCTTGCGGTCCGGGCCGGTGCGCACGGCGACGTTCACACCGAAGCTGCAGAACATGTACGGCGGCGCGTCGACCGGGTCCTGGCCCTCCAGGTACTGCTCGCGCAGCGTCAGCCCGTTCTTCTGGGCGCGGTCCAGGTTGATGGACGTGGTGAGGAAATCGTAGTAGTCCGCGTCGCGCAGGGTGAGCGTGGCGACCGGCTCCTCCTGGTTGTCCGTACGGGTCACGACCAGCCGGTCCACGGCGAAGCGGGGGTTGTTCCAGCGGTGCGCCAGGCCCGCCGCCTCCTTGCGCCGCTCCTCGTCCTCGATGGCCCGCCGCCAGCCCGCGATCTCCTCGGGGAACTCCACCCGCTCCGGGATGTGGTGGACGCGGACGTTCTCCTCGCTGATCGGACGGGTCCCGTCCCCCTCGAAGATGTGGCAGTCGGTCTGCCGCCCGGCCAGGCTGAACCTGTCGCGCTGTGCCATCAAAATCCTTTCTCACAAGGGTAGTTGATGAGAGTATGACCCAGGCTGAGGATCTCGGGGGAGGGGCCTGGGTGGGGGTGGGGGGCGTGTCCCGGCTCGCGGAACGCGGTGCGTACCGGCGCGAAGGACTGATCGCGACGGTGGCCGTCGCCGAGTACGAAGATCCCGCGCGACCCGGAGGCCGCGAGACCCTCGCGCACGTCGAGGGCGTCCGCGGCCGGGTCGCCGAACTCGCGGGCGCACAGCTGGGGTTCGGCCACCGGATGAGGCTGGACGACGCCGGGACCACCCGCGCCGGACTGTGGGCCGGACTCGACGCCTTCGTGGCGCACCGTGCGCGCCGCAAGATCCTGTACTGGACGGGCCACGGCATCGACCGGGGCCCCGCGGGCTACTTCCTGGCCTGCCGCGACACTTGGGCCGCGGGCGGCTTCGACGGCGGCCGGGCGCTCGCCGTCACCGACCTGGTCGACCGCCTCCTGGATCCCGCCGACGGGGCCGACACCCTGCTGGTCATCGACGCCTGCTCGGCGCACGGCCACCTGCCCGAGGCCCTCGACCGCGCCCTGAGCAAGGAGCGCGAGGCCGTCGGACGGGCGTACCGCGAGCGCGCGGGCGGTTTCGTCGTGGTCGGCACGTCGGGCGTCGGCCGGGTCATCCCGGAGGGCCGCTGGGTGGAATGGCTGGAGCAGGTGATCGCCAGCCCCGACCTGGAGATGAAGGACCACGCCAGACCCCTGGACCCCTCGGCGCTCTACCTGCCCGTGGAGTACCTGCTGGAGGGGATCGACGGGGCCGCCGCCGCGTCCGGGCTGGACGAGCCCGAGGAGCGGCCGGGCCACGTCGAGGTCCGCTCGCTGCCCAACAGCTTCCTGCACAACCCGTACTACGCCGACGAGGGCGAGGTGCGCGGCACGGCCCTGCTCGGGGACGACGACCCCTACCCCTGGCTGGGCGCCGAGCACTTCGGCCTCGAGGACGGCGGCGAACTGGAGCGGACCTTCTCCGGCCGCCACGGGCCGCTGAGCCGGCTGGTCCGCTGGCTGGAGACGTACCAGCAAGGACTCCTCGTGGTGACGGGTCCCGCCGGCTGCGGCAAGACCGCCCTGCTCGGACGCCTCGCCCTGATGTCCGTACCCCGCAAGTGCGACCGGCTGGACCCGCCGCCGCCCCCGCAGGTACGCCCACGGCCCGGCAGCGTCCACGCCCTCGTCTCCTGCCGGGGCCAGTCCTTGACCACCCTGACCAGAGCGCTGTGGGAGCTGCTCACCGCCTTCGAGGGCATGGCGGCCCCGCCCGCGGGCACCGTCACGGTGCAGCACACGCTCGCGGCGATCGGCGCGCTCGTGGCCCGCGAGGGCGCCGTCAACCTCGTCTTCGACGGCCTGGACGAGGCGATGCCCGAGCAGGGCCACGAGATCGCCCGCCACCTGCTCAACCCGCTTTCGCGCAGCGCGGGCGTCAAGGTCGTCGTCGGCACCCGCCCCCAGCCCCGCCAGCAGATCGCCTACCGGGAGCCGGACGAGAGCCTGTTGCAGACCCTTGACCGGACGGCCCCCTCCCTGGTCCTCGACGAGGACGAGGAGACCGAGCGGGACATCGCCGACATGGTGGAGGCCGTACTCGCCGCGGAGGGCTCCCCGTACGCGCAACCGGGCGCCGAGGCCGAACGGACCGCCGCCGCCACCCGCATCGCCGAGGAGAGCGGCCGGCTGTTCCTGATCGCCCGGCTCATCGCCGCCGAACTGGTCCGCCGCCCGCGGCGCGTTCCCGAGGACCGGCTGGTGGAGCACATCCGGGCCGGCGGCGCCGGACTGCGCGACCGGCTCGCCGACGAGATCGGCCACCTCAGCGCCGACGGAACCCTGCGCACCGCCGAACTCCTGCGCCCCCTGGCCCTCGTCCACGGTCCGGGCCTGTCCCATGAGGCCGCCGAGGACAGCAGACTATGGCTCGGCCTGGCCAACGCCCTGCGCGACGACGGCACCCCCGAACTCACCGCCCGGGCCCTGCGCCACGTCCTGACCGCGGCCACCGGCAGCCTCGTGACCGGGCAGCCGGAACCCGAGGCCGGCACCGCCTGGTGCCTGGCCCATCCCAGCTACGGGGCCTACCTCCTGGAGAGCGCCGGTCTGGAGCCCGCCGACGGACACCGCCGCCTCGTCGACACCCTGCGCGCCCAGGGCGCGGGCGCCTGGGAGCAGACCCACCCCTACGTCCGCCGCTACCTGGGGGCGCACGCCGCGGGCGCCGGCTCCGGCCTGCTGGAACTGCTCTTCGACGACCCGGACTTCCTCGTGCACACCGACCCGGACGTGATGCTGCCGCTCACCACCGCCGTGCTGCGCGACTGCGAGGGCGCGGCCCTGTACGCCCGCGTCGCCGACGAGTTCCGCTTCCGCACCACCGCCGGGGAACGCCGGGCCCTGCTCCTCGCGACGGCGTTCGTCAGCCACCGCCCCGGCCTGTACGCACGATTACGCGCCCGGCCGGGCTTCGCCTCCCTGCCGTGGCGCGAACTGTGGACCGACGCGCCGCCCGAACCGCTGGAACTGCGCTGGCCGGCCCCGCTCGGCGGGGCCCGCGCCATGAGCTGGAGCGCCGCCGACCGGGGCCGGACCCTCTCCGTCGCGGGCCAGGGCGAGATCGTGGTGCAGGACGCCCTCACCGGCAAACGCCTCCTCACCCGCCGCACCACCGAGGAGCGCGGCGGCCGACGCGAGGCACTGACCGAGGTCCGGGAACTCGGCACCGGAGCCCACCGGGTGACGGCCGCGCGCGACAGCGGGGCCGTCCACTTCTGGGTCGGAACCGAACGCCTCCCCTCACAGGTCTACCGGTGGGGCGGCGCGCCGCACAGCCTGACGGCGGTCCGGTGCGAGGACACCGCACTGACCGTCGTGGCCGACGGCCGTCTCACCTGGGCCTGGCGCTGGCCGTACCAGGGACGCCCGGGCGACGGCGGCCTCGCGGACGTCAGCGACGCCGCCGCCGGGCGGATCGCCCTGCTCCACCTGGACGGCCGCAGCTTCCTGCTCCTCGCCGGCACCGAGGTGACAGTGCGCGAGCTGCACCCCAAGGCCCGCGGCGGATCCGGACTCCTCGGCGGGAGCTGGGTGCTGCGCGAGGGCGGCCGTCCGGTGTACGCGGCCGGGGCCCTGCCCGACGCCACGGGCGGCGGCGCCTGGCTGGCCGCGGCCGACGGACAGACGGTGACCGTGTGGCGGCTCACCCTCACCCTCGGCCCGGACGGGACCGCGCCCGCCGGACCCCGGTGGGGGATCCCGCTCACCCTCGTCTCCAAGGCCCGCGGCCTGGCCCTGGGCCGGCTCGGGGCCCTGCCCGCGATCGCCCTGCACGAGGGCGGCGCGGTCCGGATCCGGGTCCTGGACGAGGCCGCCCTGGAGTGCTCGTTCCCGCTGCGCAGCCAGCGCGAGCCGGAGGCCCTCGCCTTCGACCCGGGCGGCTCGGGCCTGGTGGCCGCCGGTGACGGGCCCGACGTACGGCTGCTGGACGCCGCCTCCGCCGTCCGCGCGGGCCGCAGGGCCCGGCGCCGCGCCCACCACGAGCGTCCGGTGGTCGCCCTGGCCGCCGGGCCCGGCGAAGCCGCCCTGCTGTGCCGGGCCTGGGGCGGCGAGGTCCTCGTAGGCCTCACGGCAGGGCCGGACGCCGGAGCGGATCCGGTGGTCCTGCCGCACGAGCACGCCGTCACCGCCGTACGGGCCCTGTGGGACGCGGGCCAGTGGGTGGTGGCGGTGGCGGCGGGCCGGCGCACCCACCTGTGGCGGCTCGCGGCCGGGCTGGGGACGTACGAGCAGGGGGAACCGCTCGAACTGGGCGGAGACCCGGGCGCCAAGGTGCCCGGGATCGGGCTCACCGCCGCCGACGGCGCGGTGCGCCTCTTCGTACCGGTCGGCGGTGGGGTGAAGTGCTGGACCGCCACGGGCACGCACGGGCGCGAGGCCGGCTCCGCGCACGCGGGGATCCTGGTCTGCGGGCTCGCGGCGCGCACCATGCGGGACGGATCCACCTGGGTCGTCACGGACGTGGGCGACCGGTACCGGCTGTGGCGCGCCACGGACGACGGACTCGCCGCAGCGGGCGCCGCCGAAGTCTGGCAGCCCACCGCACCGGCCGTCCTGGGGGAGTACCTCGTGGACGGCGAGTCGATCCCGCTGCTCGCCTGGGCCGAGGGCCCCCTGGTCCAGCTCGCCGAATGCACCGGCCGACGCTGGAAGCGGACCACCGTCCAGGCGGGGGCGCCCGGCCCCACCGCACTTGCCTTCTCCGGCGGCCCCGAGCGCCCCCTGCTCCTGACCGGCGGGGGCGAACGCTCCCTGACCGTCTGGGACGTGCGCCACGGAGCCTGGCTGCCCGAGCTGACCGTGCCCTACCGCGGCATGGACGTGGCCACCCTCGAAGCCGTCTTCGACGAGGAGCGCGGCATCACCCTCGCGCTCCAGGCACTCCAGCGCTGCGACCTGATCCGGCTGAGCGCCGCCCTCCCGGCCCGCCCGACGGGGCGCAGGAGAACGGCGCGCCTGTGACGCGCGTACCCCACCGGCCTCCGCCACCCCGCGCACCGCCCCCACCGGCCTCCGCCATCCCGCGCACCGCCCCCACCGGCCTCCGCCATCCCGCGCACCGCCCCCACCACGACCACCGAACGGGAGAACCCGCCTTGCGTCACGACCTCGTCGTCTACGTCCCCGGCATCCTCGGCAGCCGACTCACCCGCGACGGCAAGGACGTGTGGCACCAGTCCCTGGGTACCGCGCTGCACATGGCCAAGGAGCTGGCGGTCCATCCGCGCGGCCCGGGCGCGGCCTTCGACCGGCTCGCGCTGCCGCCGGGCATCGGGGACCACCGGCCCGAGACGCCCTGGGCGGTCGCGGCCGACGGGCTGGTCAAGACGCCCGCCGCGCTGCCGGGGCTGCTGTCCTTCCTCGGCTACCCGGACATCCGGGCCATGGCCGGGGACCTGCACGAGGAGCAGTACCTCGCCTTCACCTACGACTGGCGGCTGTCGAACCGGCTCACCGCCGCCGACCTGAAGACCGCCGTCGAACGCGCCCTGACCCGGTGGCGGGAGCGCGTGCGCGACCACTATCCGCAGGCCGCCGACGAGCCCCGGGTGATCTTCCTGTGCCATTCCATGGGCGGCCTCGTCACCCGCTACTACCTGGAGTGCCTCGGCGGCCGGGACACGGCCCGCTCCCTGGTCACCCTCGGGACCCCGCACCGGGGAGCCGCCAAGGCGGTGCGCTTCCTGACCCGCAACGGCATCGGCCCCGGCGACGACCAGCGGCTGCTGGGGCGCAAGGCGCTCACCCTGGCCGGAAAGTGGCTCAACCCCGCCCTAGCCGAGCTGTGCCGCGGCTTCCCCTCCGTCGGGCAGCTGCTGCCCGTGTACAAGGCGGTGATGCTGCCCGGACTGACCCGCACCCGCTACCTCGACGACGAGGGCATCGACGTACCGGACCTCCCCACGGATCTGGTCAAGGACGCGTTCGCCTTCCACACCGAGTTCGAGGACGCTCTGGCGCGCAACCGGCGCCGCGGCGGGGAGAGCGGGCTCCCGTACAAGGTCCACTGTCTGGGCGGGCGCTCCCACCCCACCGTCCACGGCGTCCTGCTGGCCCCGGAGGGCCTGAAGTTCCCCACCGCGCTCGACGACGCGGAGCCGTGGACCGGCGACGGCACGGTGCCCGAGGAGTCGGCGTTCGCCGGGTGGGCCCTGGAGGAGATGGGCGACGCGGTCTGGAGCGGACACCGCCACGTGGACCTGACCGGAGCGGACACCGTCGGGCACCAGCTGTCGGCCATCGTGCGGGGCCGCGGCGCCGGCCAGACCCTCACCGGCGAGGAGGAGTTCGGCGTCCTCGCGCCCGAATTCTCTGTGGCGGGCGAGCCGTTCGAGGTGCTGGTCGAGGGCGCCCGGCCCGGCCGGTCCGTCAGCGTCAGCCTGTCCGCGTCCGGGGGCGGACAGGCCGGCGCACCGGTCCCGCTCACCCCCGACGGCAGCGGCCTGCTGCGCGCCGCGCTCACGGCCGCGTCCGCCGGTACGTGGGTGCTGCGGCTGGAGGCCGAAGGCCCGTACGCCGTGCACCGCGAGGTCCTCACGGCCGTGGACGCGTGAGCACGCCGGAAGGGGGGTGCGCCCGCGAGGTCAGTCCTCGCAGGTGGGCACCCCTTCCAGCCACGCGGCCCCGCGGACGTAGATGTTGCTGACCCAGGCCCGGTAGTCGGGCAGGTAGGACCAGGCGTCGTTGGTGTAGCCGTCCGAGGTGACCTCCTCCGCGTGCTTCTGGCACCCGACCCGGATCGTCGTCGGGCCGGGGAAGGCGTAGACGCGTTCGGCCCGGACGGAAGGCTGGGCCTTGGTCCAGACGCCGGTGCCCCAGGTCTGGAAGACGTGCCCGGTCACCGGACCGGCGTCGACGCGGACCGCTCCGTAGTAGTCGCCGCCCTGCCGGACGTCACTGACCATCAGCTTCGTGCCGGACTGGCGGGCCTCGGCCATCTTGCCCGCGCCGAGGTAGACGGCGATGTGGTGCAGGTGCCGGGAGGTGCCCCACACCAGCAGGTCACCGGGGAGCAGCGGGCCGAGGCCCTGGGCGGCGGTGAAGCGTTCGGCGGCCCGGTGCGTGTAGTACTGGCCGCTGGCGACCCCGTTGAGGATGTCCGACCCGGCGGCCTGGGCGTAGGCGTGGCGGACCAGCCCCGAGCAGTCGAAGCCCAGCCGCTCGGGGTCGTGTTCGCTGGCCGGGTCGCTGGGGTCCACCTGCCCGTACGTGGCACCGGGCTGCGGACCGTGGCCGCCGCCCCAGGTGTACCAGACGCCGGCGTCGACCTGCGCGCAGGCCGCGGCGACAGCCTGTTCGGCGGTCGCGGAGGCTCCCGGCGCCCGTACGGCACACGAGTCGTCGGCGGCGGCCGAGGCGTGCGCCGGGAGGGTGAGGACGAGAAGGGCGAACAGGGCGACGAGCGGGCCGAAAAGTGTCGACGGAGTGGACCGGCGCGGCATATGGGCCTCGATTCCTGTATCTGGGGGGAAGGGGGGCGGCGGATGCGGAACTCGGGAGGGGCGGCCGTCCGGGCCGGCCCTGCGCTGCTCCCCGCGACGCAGCCTGGGGGCCGCTGCCCCCGCGCGTCGAGGCTCCGGCGGCGCCCCGCCGGAAAAATCAAGCCTCGCCGGCGTTCGAGGCGCGGGGGTCCGGGGGCGGAGCCCCCGGCAGCGGCGCCGCAGGGGCGACTCCACGAACAGCCCCCGCGCAGCGGCCAGGCAACGGGAAACCCCTGGGAAACCCCCGCCCGGCGTTCGGCGGAGGCCCCGCGTCACGACCCCTCGCAGGCCGGACCGGCGGAGCCGGAGGGGCCGAGCCCCGCCCGCAGCCGGCAGATCTCCGCCAGCCGCTCGCCGGCGTCCAGGTCCCACAGCCGTACGGTCCCGTCGGTGCTGCTGCTGGCCACCGTCCGCCCGCCGGGGGCGAAGGCGACGCCCCACACCGCGTTCGAGTGCCCCGTCAGCGTGGCCGCGAGCCGCCGCCCGGCCACGTCCCACAGCCGCACCGTACGGTCGTTGCCGCTGGACGCGAGGGCGCGCCCGTCGGGGGAGAAGTCGATGCCCCGCGCGGAACCGGTGTGCCCCGTCAGCTCCGCCACGAGGAGGTGCCGCCGGGCGTCCCACAGGCGTACGGTCCCGTCGTTGCCGCTGCTCGCCAGGGACCGCCCGTCCGGGCCGAAGGCCACACCCCGCACCGCCCCCGTGTGACCGGTGAGCGTGGCCAGCGGACGGCGGCCCGGGACGTCCCACAGCCGGACGGTCAGATCGTCGCCGGCGCTCGCCAGGGTGCGCCCGTCGGGGCTGAACACCACGTCGTTGGCGAAGTCGGTATGGCCGCCGAGCGTGGCGAGCAGGCTGCGCCCCGGGACGTCCCACAGCCGGACCGTGCCGTCGGACCCGGCCGAGGCCAGGGTCCGCCCGTCGGGCGCGAAGGCCACCGAGAACACGGTGCCGTGCCGGCTGGTCAGCGTGGCCAGCGCGGTGCGCGCGGCGACGTCCCACAGCCGGATGGTGCCGTCGGACCCGGCCGAGGCCAGGGTCCGCCCGTCGGGGGCGAAGGCCACCGAGAACACCGTCTCGCCGTGACCGGTGAACGAGGCCACGGCCCGCCGCCGCGCCACGTCCCACAGCCGCACCGTGCGGTCGGCCTCGGCGGTGGCCAGCAGTTCGCCCCCCGGGCCGTAGGCGGCGTGCCAGATCTCGGTGAACGGACGCGCCGTCAGCGCCCGGCCGCGCAGGTCCCACAGCACCACGGACTGGTCGAACCCGGCGGTGGCCAGCAGGGTGCCGGCGGAGTCCACGGCCACCCCGAGCACGTAGTCGGTGTGCCCGGCGAGCGTGGAGACCGCCCGGCCGCTGGGCACGTCCCACAGCCGGGTGGTCCCGTCGCCGCCCGCGCTGACGACGGTCGTCCCGTCGGGCGTGTAGGCGACCGCGTTCACGTCGTCGCTGTGCCCGGTCAGCGTCGCGCTCTGGCGGCGCGCCGCCACGTCCCACAGCCGCACGGTCCGGTCCACGCCGCCGGTGGCGGCCGTCCTCCCGTCCGGTGAGAACGCCGCGCCCAGCACCTCGTCGGTGTGCCCGGGGAGCACGGCGAGCGGCTCCCCCTCCACCGCGTCCCACAGCCGTACGGCCCGGTCGGCTCCCGCCGAGACCAGGGTCCGGCCGTCCGGGGCGTAGGCCAGGGCGTTGACCCTCCCGGCGTGCCCGGTGAGGGTGGCCACGGCCCGGTGGTCCCCGGCGGTCTCCCACAGCCGGATCGTGCCGTCCGCGCCCGCCGAGGCCAGCGTCCGCCCGTCCGGCGAGAAGGCCAGTGCCCGGGCGCCCGCCGTACTCGCGGGCAGCTCCGCCGCCGTACGGGGGTCCGCGACCTGCCAGAGCCGGACGGCCCCGTCCGTGGCGGTCGCCGCGAGCATCCGGCCGTCGGGGCTGAAGACGACCGAGCGCACCCGGCCGGGCAGGGTGAAGGCCGCGGTCCTCACCCGGTCCGCCACCCGCCGCAGCGTCACCGTGCCGTCGGAACTGGCGGTCGCGAGCAGCTGGCTGTCCGGGGCGAAGGCCACCGCGTTGACCGGGCCGCCGTGCCCGCCGAGCCGGGCGACGAACGGCTGGGCCTGGGTGCTCAGCAGCGCCCCGCGCGCCTCGCCGGTCGGCGCGGTCCGGTACGCCTCCCCGGCGAGCAGCATCGACCGCTCCGGCTGGCCTGCGGCCAGTGAGGTGGACTGCAGGGCGAGGGCCCGCGACCGGGCCACGCGCTCCTGGGCCAGGGCTCCCGCGCGCTGCTGGTACGCCAGCCCCCCGGCGGTCAGGGCGAGGGCCAGCAGGACGACGAGGGTGGCCAGCATCCCCTGGCGCAGCCGGACCTGACGCCTGGACTGCCGCTCCCGGCTGTCCTCGGCAGCCTGGCTCGCCAGGAGGAAGGCCGCTTCCCGCGGGGCGAGCCGGCTCCTGCCGTCGAACTCGTCCGCCCAGGAGCGGACGCCGTCCAGCCGGGTCCCGCGGTAGAGGGCGGAGGGATCGCGGCCCTCGCGCTCCCACTCGTCGGCGGCGTGGGCCAGCTGCTGGTGGATCAGCAGCCCGGCGCGGTCGGCGTGGATCCAGCCGTGCAGCCGGGGCCAGGCGTGCAGCAGCGCCTCGTGGGTGATCTCGACGGTGTCGCTGCCCATGGTGATCAGCCGGGCCCGGACGAAGGGGTCGAGCGCCGCCGCGACGCCGTCCGCGTCGGCCAGTTGCTCCATCAGGGCGGTCCGGCCGATGCGGCGCCGGGTGGCCCCCGTACCGTCGGCGACGTGGACCAGGCGCGCCAGGACGCGGCGGATGGCCTTCTGCTCGGCCGGGTACAGGCGGGCGAACACGTTCTCGGCGGTACGGGCGATCGCCCCGCGGATGCCGCCGCTGTGCTCGTACCCGGCGACGGTCAGGGTGGCTCCCTCGCGCCGCTGCCAGGTCGCCATCAGCGCGTGGGACACCAGGGGGAGCGCACCGGACGGGGTGTGGCCGGGCACTGCGCCCACCGCGGGATCCGGATCCTCGCGCAGCCCGGCGTCGCGCAGGAGCAGCGGGACCAGGCCCGGTTCGAGGGTGAGGCCGGCCAGTTCGGCGGGGCGGGTGATCGACTCCCGCAGCTCCGCCACGGACATCGGGGGCAGGACGAACAGCCCCTCGGTGAAGACGGAGGCCAGTTCGGGCAGGTCCAGGCAGCTCCCGGAGAAGTCGGCCCGTACGCCGAGCACCACGACCGCGGGATCGAGCCCGGCGGTGTCCGGGCCGGCCGTGGCCACCGCGCGGAGCACCCGTACGAAGGCGCTCCGCTCCTCCTCGTCCGGGCAGAGGGTGAACAGCTCCTCGAACTGGTCGACGATCAGGACCGGGCGGACGGGCGGCGGCTGCGGGTCCCGGGCCGCCGCCGGGGCGGTGTCCGCCAGCCGGCGGACGGCTTCGAGCAACGCGCGGGGCCGGTCGCGCACCTCCCGTGCGGTGACGGCGAGATCGCCGCCCAGCACCTTCGCGGCGCAGTCGAGCAGTTCCTCCAGGGGATGCGCGGTGGGCGTGAAGGCCACCACCGGCCAGCCCTCGGCGCCCGGCATCGGGAAGCCGTCGCGGCGCCGCAGGGCCGGTACGAGACCGGCGTTCAGCAAGGAGGACTTGCCGGCGCCCGAGGGGGCGACCAGCATCAGCGGCCCGTTCCCGATGCGCTCGAAGACCCGCTCGGCCAGTTCGGCCGTGGCGCGCTCCCGGCCGAAGTACAACGCCGCGTCCTGGGAGGTGAACGCGGGCAGACCGCGGTAGGGGCAGTCGCCGTCGGACTGCGGACCGGGCTCTTCGGTTCCGCTTCCGCTTCCGTCACCCGCGCCGACGCCGGTGCGTGGGTCGTCGTCGGGGGATTCACCCTCCCGGGCCATCCGCAGGAGCCCACCCTCCGCTCGCAGTACCTCGTCGCAGCGACGTGCGACATCGACGGTGACGCGCTTGGAGCCGGTCTCGATCTTGCTGAGGTAGCCCTTGCTGTAGTGCGTCTGACGGGCCAGATCGGCGAGCGACAGGCCGCGTTGCACCCGAAGGCGCCGCAGCTGCGCGGGAAACGACGGCGCGGCGTCCTCGGGTGCTTCGTGCTGGTGATCGGTCTTCCGCCGGCGGTCCGGATCCCCCACAACATCCCCCATGGCACAGCACACCCAGGCAGCGAGATGACGCTGCCAAGGCTACAGCGGGGGTCGGACGGACGGCCAAGTCCCGGTTCCGGTATGACAAATGCGGGAGTGTCCGGAGCCCTGGTCGGAGGCCCCGGACACCACCCGGTCAGGCGGGGGTCACGGCCGGTTGAGGCGGATCGAGTTGATCGGCCCGAGGTCGGCGTACACGCCCTTGTGCGCCTCGATCAGGTAGCCGCAGCCGGCGCCGTTGTACCCGGTGCAGAGGTTGGCGGACGCGCCGCCGGTCTGGTTGTTGAGGACCCAGTGGTTCCCGAACTGGTTGCTCAGGTTGTGGGGCCCGTAGGCGTAGAAGATGTGGCTCGGCTTGACGGCCGGGTTCTGGTTCTGCGGGTAGATGCAGACCGCCCCGTCGGGGCACCCGGCCCAGGCGTCGGCCGGCGCGGCGCCGGCCGTACCGTTGAGCGCGATCACGGCGACGGTGGCGGTCGCGAGCGCGGCGGCGCCGCGGAACATCTTGCGCATGATTTCCCCTCGTGGTCTTGCCTCGTGCGGACAACTTCAAGATGTCCCGGAGCGGACCGGGGGTCGACGGGTTTCCTGTTGCCCGTCGGCGGGGCTGCCGGGAAACCGCCCGTGACCTGGCCGGACGCGCGAGCGGAGGCAACGGTCCGGGAGGAGGATCCGTTCCGCGGAGGCAGGGTGACACGCAAATCGTCGATCATTTGCCGCCAGGGGCGTACTGCCTTCGGATCGAAGGGGTATGGACGATCACACCCTCTGAACATCTGTTAATGTGCCCGCTCCTGGATGTTCATCCATCGATCCGTCTCCCCTCGGGCGCCCCCGTTCGAGGGCGCTGCGAGGTGTCTCGTACGTGCACAGCACTCCGTTCTCCCCCGCACAGGCACGGTCCGCGCGCGACCGCATGGGCCTGACCCCGGCGCAGGTGGCCCACTCCATGGCGGCCTGCGGCGTCCCCGTCCACCCCGGCCTGGTCGTGGCCTGGGAGCAGGGCTCCCACGTGCCGTCCGACCGGCAGCTCTTCGCCCTGGCCGACGTCCTGTGGTGCGGGGCGACGGTCCTCATGGGGGTGGAGCCCCGCACCCTGGAGGAGTACCGGCTGGCCCGTCAGCTCACCGTGGAGCGGCTGGCGTACCGCATCGGCATGGACCCGGCCGAGTACCGCGCGGCGGAGGCGGCGCGCGAGTGGCACGGGGACGCCTGGCAGACCAGGGCCCTGGTCGAGGCCCTGGGCCTGTCCTTGCGCAAGCTCATCGGGATCATGGGCCGCGGGGAGGAGCTGGCCGGTCACCTGCGGTCGGCCGTGGGCGGGCGGTGGAAGGCGTACGTGGACCCGGTGGCGGAGATCGTGGTGGTCGACGCGACCAGCGTGGGCGACGCGCTGCGCACGATGCACGGGGAGTTCGCGGAGTTCTCGGAGCGGTACATGGGGCACCTGGTCGCCCTGAACGACGACACCCGGCTCAAGGAGATAGCGGCCGAGCGCGCCGCCTACCTGAACCGGCTCGTCGACCACTTCTGGGAACTGGTCGGCGAAGCGGGCGAGGCGTCCCCCTTCCCCCTGGGCGGCCGCTGACGGGGCGCCGGACGCCCACGGACTCCGGTGCGCCGGAACCCGTGGGCGTGCGTGGAAGGATGCCGGGGCGTCAGCGGGCCGGCGCGCCGAGCGGCGGATCCGCCGGCCCGCCGTCTCCGATCCGGTCCCAGTCGATCTCCATCGTGGTGCGGCTGGTGAAGACGTTGAACAGCAGGTTCAGGGTGATGGCCGTGAGGGCGCCCAGCGTGATGCCGCTGTCGAGCACCGCCCGGACGCTGTCGGGCATCCGGTCGAAGAACGGCCCGACCGTGGCCGGCAGCATCGCGGCGCCGAGGCTGACGCCCAGGATCAGGGCGTTGCGCTCCTCGCGCAGATCCGCCTTGGCCAGGATCTGGACACCGACCGCGGCGACCATGCCGAACATCGAGAGCGCGGCGCCGCCGAGCACCGGGTGCGGGATCGCCGCGACCAGGCCGCCCGCCTTCGGCAGCAGCCCGAGGATGATCATGAACACGCCGGCCGCGACGACCACGTACCGGCTCATGACCCTGGACATGCGTACGAGGCCGATGTTCTCGGCGAACGCCACGTACGGGAAGGAGTTGAGGACGCCGCCGAGCACCGTGGCGGCGCCGTCGGCGCGCAGGGCCCGCGCGACCGTGTCGGTGTCCACTCTCCTGCGGGTGATCTCACCGATGGCGTAGACGTCCCCGGTGGTCTCCACCATGGTGATCAGCATGACCACGAGCATCGCGGCGATCGGCAGCAGCTCGAACCGCGGCATGCCGTAGTGGAACGGGGTGGTGACGCCGAACCAGGCACTGTCCCGCACCGCCGTGAAATCGGTGTCGCCGAGGAGCCAGGCGACCGCGGTACCGGCCACCAGCCCGAGCAGCACGGCGAGGCTGCTGAGGAACGGCTTGCCGACGCGGACCAGGGTCAGGATGAAGAGCAGGGTGCCCAGCGCGTACGCGAGGTTCTCCGGGTCCCCGTACGCGGGGCTGCCGATCAGCTGCGCGCCGCCGGCCGCGTCCTGGAGGGCCACCGGGATCAGCGTGATGCCGATGATCGTGAGGATCGTGCCGATCACGACCGGCGGGAAGTACTTGGCCAGCTTGCTGAAGACCGGTGCGAACAGGAAGGTCGCTATGCCGGCCGTGATCACCGCACCGTAGACGACGAGCAGTCCGGCGGTGCCGCCGCCCGCGCCCGTGCCGATTGCGATCATGGGTGAGACCGCGGTGAAGGTGACGCCCTGGACCAGGGGCAGCCGGGCGCCGACCTTCCAGACGCCGAGCGCCTGGATGATCGAGGCGATACCGCAGGTCAGCAGGTCCGCGTTGATGAGGTGGATGAGCTCCTGGCGGGAGAGGCCCAGTGCGTTCCCGAGCAGGACGGGAACGATGACGGCCGCCGCGTAGAACGCGAGGACGTGCTGGAATCCGTAGAGGGCGAGTCGGGGGAGCGGGAGCAACTCGTCGACGGGGTGCGCCTGCTGGTGCGGGGTCCGTCGGGAGGACTGCCGGGGGAGTCGTCGTGCCATCTCTGCCTTGCCTTCGCGAGGTAGGTGAATGAGAGAGGGCCGCCGCCCTCCGGTCCCGGGTGACAGGACGGGGGCAGGCCGGCTCGTACCGAGCGGACGTCGGGCGGTGTTGCCGACAGCGCGTCGCTCTTGTCTGCGATTGCGTCCTGGATTGAGAGGACGTCCTTCGATCGGCACAGCGAATGCCCATTTGTCCATGGGATCCGAAGGAGCATCCGATCGGGGGCGCTCACCATAGCCAAAGGGTGTGTTTCCTCGCGAGTAACCGGGAGAGGGGCCGCTCCGGGCACTTCCGCGGGCTCTTCCTCCGGGGTGAAAATGGAGCCGTTTGCGCACCATATGTATCCATCCGCTTACCCGGTGTGGCGAGAGGTGGTGATCGCCCATAGCTTCGGAATGTGACGAACCGACAGCTGAAGTACCTCACCTGCATCTCCGTCGTCATGGCCGCGGGGATCGGCGCAGCCGCGCCGTCCGCGACAGCGACAGCGACCGCCACGGTGGCGGCGGCCAGACACACGGTGAACGTGGGCGAATCGATCCAGGAAGCGGTGGATGCCGCAAGGCCGGGAGACACCATCGTCGTGATGCCCGGCACGTATCGGGAGAACGTGCTGATCACCAAGCGGCTGACCCTGCGCGGGTGGGGCGAGCAGACGGTGATCACCCCGCCGGCCGCGGCTCCCGCGCCGCTGCCCGCGCGCGCGGTCACCCCCTGCTCGCAGGCCGACACCGGAATCTGCGTCATGGGCACGGCGGGGAAGACCGTCGACCGGGTGACCATCGGGTCGCTGACCCTCTCGGGCTTCAAGAGGAACGGCCTGTGGGCCTCCTACACCGACCGGCTGACCGTCGAGAAGGTGATTTCCGAGAAGAACGGCACCTGGGGCATCGCCCAGGAGCGCTCCACCCGGGGCGTGTTCCGCCACAACACCGCCCGGGACAACGCGGAGTCCGGCATCTTCATCGCCAACACCGTCGAACGGGAGGGCGGCGCCATCGACACCCTGGGCGCCGTGGTCCGCCGCAACACGCTGACCGGGAACCGCATCGGAGTGACGGCCAGGCGGGTCAGGAACCTGACCATCCACGACAACACCCTCACCGGCAACTGCGGAGGCGTGTTCGTCGTCGGGGACGAGGGCGAGCCGGGCGCAGGAGACATGACCATCCGCAACAACACGATCCACGCGAACAACAAGTTCTGCCGCGGCAACAGCCGCCTCCCCGACATCCAGGGCGCGGGCATCGTCCTCACCGGAGCGGAGGAGACGACCATCCGGGCGAACTCCATCCGCGACAACGTCGGCGCCTCGCCGATCTCGGGCGGAATCCTGCTCTTCAAGAGCTTCGTGGGCGCCCAGAACACCGACAACGTCATCAGGGACAACGTGGTCAGGGGCAACAAGCCGGCGGACCTGGCCAACCAGGGCACCGGCACGGGCAACACGTTCCGCGGCAACCAGTGCCAGGTGTCTCAGCCCGCAGGGATGTGCTGACCGGTGTTCCCCGTCATCAGGAGAAACGAGGCCGTATGACCACCGTGAGCCCCACCCCCATCACCCCTCTCTCCACGCCCCTGTCCGCTCCCGCTGGCCCCGCCGCCCCCGCCCCGCCGCCGGGCATGCGGCTGAGGGAGCTCGTCTTCGGCGCCGCCTGCGCCGCGGCCGTACGCGCCGCGGCCCGCCTCGGCGTCGCCGACGCCCTGGGCGAATCGCCCGCCACCGCGGCGGAACTGGCGGCCGAGGTGAACGCCGAGCCGCAGCCCCTGCGACGGCTGCTGCGCGCCCTGTCCTGCTACGGGGTCTTCGCGGAGACCCCGGACGGGAAGTTCGTCCACACGGAGATGTCACGACTGCTGCGGGAGGACGACCCGCACAGCCTCCGGTACATCTCCCTGTGGTGCACGGAGCCCTGGACCTGGCAGGCCTGGCCGCTGCTCGACGAAGCGGTCCGCTCCGGCGGGAACGTGTTCGAGGGCGTCTTCGGCAAGGGCTTCTTCGACTACCTCCACCAGGACGCGCACGAGTCGGCCCACGTGTTCAACCGGGCCATGACCACCTCCAGCATGCAGTCGGCACGGGACGTCGCGGACCTCCTCGACCTCACCGGTGTCCGCGCGGTCGCCGACATCGGGGGCGGCCAGGGGCACGTCCTGGCGAGCCTGCTGGAGAAGCACCCGACGGTACGCGGCACCCTGCTCGACCTCCCCGGTGTGGCGGCGAAGGCGGACCCCCGGCTCCGGGAGGGCGGTCCGCTCGCCGAGCGGACCCGCATCGTCCCCGGGGACTGCCGCGAGGCCATTCCGGTCGAGGCCGACCTCTACATCATCAAGAACATCCTGGAGTGGGACGACGACAGCACCCGCCGCACCCTGCGCAACGTCGTCGCGGCCGCCCGCCCGGGAGCCCGGGTCGTCGTCATCGAGAACCTCGTCGACGACACCCCGTCCATGCGGTTCACCACGGCCATGGACCTGATGCTGCTGCTCAACGTCGGCGGTGCGAAGCACTCCAGGGAGAGCCTCGTCACCCGCCTGACGGACGCCGGCCTGGTGATCGGGGAGGTCCGCCCCGTCAACCCGTACCTGCACGCGTTCGAGTGCAGCGTGCCCGGGTGACCGCGACCGGATCCCGCCACAGCACCTCGAGCCGGCCCGGAGCCGGTCTCGGGGTGCCGAGGCACGTCAGGCTCCCGTCACCAGGGTGTCGTTCACGAGGCTGAGGAACTCCCGCGGGGTCTTGCACTGGTCCGCGTCCGCGGGCAGCGCACGGCCGTGCCGGTTCTCCAGCTCGCCGACGATGCCGAGGAGCCCGAGCGAGTCCAGGCCCCACTCCTCGAAGGCCGAGTCGGGCCGGCTCGCCATGTCGACGGGGTCGACGTTGACACCGGCGCCCTTCTTCATCAGGGCGGCCAGTTCCTCGATGGTCAGTTGAACGGTCATGAGGGAGTTCTCCTTCTCACGGTGGGGCGGGCAGACGGCGGGGCGGACGGGTCAGGCTTCCGCGCCGGTCCGCCGGTCGGTGATCCGGCGCATGGTGGAACGCGCGAGGAACCGCGAGATCCCCAGGTCGGTGGTGAGGAGCCCGTCCTCGGCGCCGCTGCTGCCGTAGCCGTCACCGTCGTCGAGCAGCCGGGCGAGCACGCCCGCCTTGTGGTCACCCTCGACGCCGACCGCCAGGGCGGGCCGGCCGTCGAGCGGGCCGCGCACGTCCAGGAGCCGTACGACGAGGTCGTCGCGCTGGAAGACGGTGCTGCCCTCGACGGGGCTCGTCAGATCGTCGACCGCCGCCTCGTCCTGGCCGGCCAGCAGCCGGGCCAGCGCCATGCCGCACCCGGGCTTGGCGGAGTAGAACAGCGCGTGACGGTCCACGGCCTCGGACTCGTACCCGACCGCGGCGACGTGGTGCACGGCGGGCAGGGCCGCCCGGGTGAAGAACACCCGGGCGGACGCCGGGTCGTCGAGGTCCCGGGACTGCTCCAGGTACGGGTTGAGGGCCTCTTCGAGGGCCCTGACCTCGGGCTGCCGGGCCACGTGCCGCAGCGCCGCGAGGAGGTCGCCCTCCACCTCGATCGCCCGTACGACGCGGTTGCCGTGCATGAACAGCGAGGTGCGGCGCAGCCAGGTGCTCTCGTCGACCCGGGCCTGCGGGGAGGCGTACCCGGCCATCAGCTTGGCGACGGTCGCCTCGCTGCCCGGCTTGACGGTGAAGGTGAGGGCGTGGCGGACCAGGCCGTCCCCGCGCCGGGGAGCCGCCTGGAGGCGGCCCTTGACGGGCGACGGCAGATCGGCCACCGCCTTGCCGCTCTCCTGGAGGACGCTGAAGCGCAGCGAGCGGGTGTCCCGTACGCAGCCGTGCAGCGGCTCGACCGACCGGACGTGCTCCTCGCTGTTCAGCCAGGCGAGGAACGGCGGTGCGCTCTCCCATTCGCTGGTGATGAGCCATTGGGAGGGATTCTCGATCGACTGGCACAGCTCGTCGCTGATGTGTCCGGGGACGGACGACACCTGGTTGCGCAGGTCCTCGTACACCTTGAGGAACTGGTTCTGGGCGCCGTCGTACAGGTCAAGCAGAAGCACGACCCGAAGCCTGGAGCCGTCGAAGGCGGACTGCGATATCCGTTCCGACAAAGTTGTCATCGTTCTCACTCCTTCGAGACCGCGCGCCCGCCACATCCCGTGGCACGTCGTCAGTCGTCGGTGGAATCCGCGTGGGTGATCCGCCTGCGGATGCGGTCGGTCAGCCCCCGAGTCACGGGTGGCGCTACCCGGATTCGATCGTTGTCCGGTACCGCGACCGGCGCGAGAGGGGAGAACCAAGCGGGTGAATGGGCGGGGGAAACGTCCCACTAAAGGGCATGAAAGAGCCATGACGGAAAACGTTGACCACCGTGTGCCGGTCCTCATCGTGGGTGGCTCGCTGGTGGGCCTGTGCACCTCCCTGTTTCTGGGCCGCCACGGCATCAGGCACATGCTCGTCGAGAAGCACGCAGGTACCTCGATGCATCCCCGCGGACGCGGAATCAACGTACGGACCATGGAGGTGTTCCGGGTCGCCGGCGTAGAGGCGCAGATCCGCGAGGCAGCCTCGGTGCTGTCGGACAACCACGGCATCCTTCAGGGCGGCTCGCTCACCGGTGACGACCAGGAGTGGCTGTTCCAGGAGATCGACCCCGGCGGCGCGATCGCGCGCTTCAGCCCATCGACGTGGTGCCTGTGCAGCCAGAACGACATCGAACCGGTCCTGATGTCCGTGACCCCCTCGCTGGGCGCTGACCTGCGCTTCTCCACCGAGCTCCTCACCTTCGACCCCGACGAGAACGGCGTCACGGCGACCGTGAAGAACCGCGACACCGGTGAGCACGCCACCGTGCGCGCGGACTACCTCGTCGCCGCCGACGGACCGCGCAGCCCGGTCCGGGAACAACTGCGCATCGGCCAGAGCGGCTCCGGCGACCTCTTCCACAACGTGAGCATCACCTTCCGGTCCCACGGGCTCACCCGGATCGTCGGCGACCGGCGGTTCATCGTCTGCTACCTGACCAAACCCGACGCGGACGGCGCCCTGCTGCCCGTCGACAACCACGAGCAGTGGGTGTTCCACATGCCGTGGCATCCCGACCACGGCGAGACGCTGGAGGACTTCACCGACGAGCGCTGCGTCGACCACATCCGCCGGGCGATCGGCGCACCCGACCTGGACGTCGCCATCACCGGCAAGGCGCCGTGGCACGCCGCGGAGCGGGTCGCGCGGCAGTACGCGTCCGGCCGGGTCTTCCTCGCTGGGGACTCCGCCCACGAAATGTCCCCCACCGGGGCGTTCGGCTCGAACACCGGCATCCAGGACGCGCACAACCTCGCCTGGAAGCTGGCTGCCGTACTGGAGGGCTGGGCGGGTCCGAGCCTGCTGGAGACGTACGAGGCCGAGCGGCAGCCGGTGGCGCGGGCCACCAGTGAGCGGGCCTCCGCCCGGTCGGCGGAGCACAGCCACCCCGGGTACGCACCCGCCCCCGCGGCCGCCGCCGCGCGGCAGGGCGGTGTCCTCACCGTGGCCATGGGCTACCGCTACAACCAGGGCGCCGTCGTGGGCACCGACCCGGACCAGCCGGTCGTGCCCGAGCGGATGCAGCTGTCCGGCGATCCCGGCACGCGCGCCCCGCACATGTGGATCGGCCGGGACGGGGAGCGCAAGTCCACCCTCGACCTCTACGAGCGCTCCTTCGTTCTGCTCAGCTCCGAGGGCACGCCCTGGCGCGCGGCGGGCCAGGAACTCGCGGAGCGGCTGGGCATGCGCCTGGACGCGTACGAGATCGGCATCGGACCGGAGGCCGATCTGATCCCGGAGAACGGGGCCGACTGGGCGGAGGTCCACGGCACCCACCCGGAGGGCGCGGTCCTCGTCCGCCCGGACGGCTTCGTCGCCTGGCGGTGGACGCAGGAGGTGGACGACCCGGAGGCGGTGCTGCACGAGGTGATGAGCACCCTGCTGGGCCGTTCCTGACCGGATCCTGACCGGCGTTCCTGACCCGGCCCGTCCTCTGCGGGCCGGGTCACCCGCCCCCGGCCAGCCGGTGGAGCCGCAGGGCGAGCTGGAGTTCGAGGGCCCGGTCCGGGGCGTTCCAGTCCCGGCCCAGCAGGCGCCCGACCCGTTCCAGGCGCTGGACCACGGTGTTCACGTGGACGTGCAGGACCTCCTTGGTCCGGGTCAGGCTGGCGCCCTGCACGAAGTACGCCTCCAGGGTCGTGGTCAGGTCCGTTCCGCGAGCGGTGTCGTAGTCCAGTACGGGGCCCAGGGTCCGGGTCACGTACCCGGCGACATCGGCCTGGTCGCCGATGAGCACCCCGACGAAGCCGAGGTCGGCGAGGGCGCCGCCCTGGCCGTTCCGGCCCAGGGCCCGCAGCGCGGACAGCGCGCGGTGGGCCTCGGCGTGCGCCGCCGGCAGGCCGGCCGGCCCGGTGGCCGGACCCGCCGCGCCGACGGTGACCTCGGCGCCGACCGCCCTGCCCAGTTCCGCGGCGAGGGACTGGGCGAGGGAGCCGGGGTCCCGGGTGGGCAGGACGAGCACCACGTGCTCGTGGTGCAGCCCGGCCAGGCCCTCGTGGGCGCGGGCGCCGCGGGCCGCCGCCGTGAGCAGCCGGTGCCGGGGGACCTCCGCGCCGTGGACGACGAACACCGCCTGCGGGCGGCCCAGGTCGACGCCCGTCCGGCGGGCCCGGGCGGCGAGCCCGCCGGGGTCCCCGGTGGGGGACAGCAGGTCGCCCAGCAGTTCACCGCGCACCCGGTCCTCGGTCTGGGCGACCGAGCGGCGCAGCAGCAGGAGCAGGGCCGCGACCACGCTCGCCCGCTCGAACAGCAGCCGGTCGGCGTCCCCGAGGTCCGGGCGGCCCGTCAGGGCGATGCTGCCGAGCAGTTCGGGCCCGGCCAGTACGGCGCACACCCAGGTCCCGTCGACGGCCACGGCCCGGCCGCCGGCCCGCGAGGCCGCCACCGCCGGGGTCGCCGGAGGAAGCGGCTCCGCCCCGGTGCGGGCCAGCTCGGCCCCCTCCGCGTCGTGGATCAGGATCCCGCCGTCCAGGATGCCGGCGATCTGCGCGGCCACATCGGTGGCGTCGCCGCCGCGCAGCACCAGATCGGTGAGCTGGTCGTGGGCCTGCTCGGCGCGCCGCATGGCCTCGCTCTGCGCGCGGATGGTCTCGGTGGCGGAACCCAGGTCGACGAGCGCCGCCCGGGTCTCCTCCAGCAGCCGGGCGCCGTCGATGGCGATGGCGGCGTGGTCGGCCAGGGAGGAGAGCAGCGCCACCTCGTCCGGGGTGAAGGTCCGCGGGGCGCGGTCGGCGGCGTAGAGCACCCCGATGACCTGGGCGCCCACCCGCAGCGGCACGCCCAGGATGGCGCGTAGGCCTTCCTCGCGGACGGCGCCGTCGATCGGGGTGGTGTGGTGGAAGCGGGTGTCGGCCTGGTAGTCCCCGGTGGCGTACGGGCGGGCGGTCTGGGCGACGAGGCCGCCCAGACCCTCGCCCATGCCGAGCCGGACCCGCTGGAAGGCGGCGGCCACCGAACCGTCGGTGACCCGCATGTACGTGTCGCCCGCTGCCTCGTCGTTGAGGGACAGGTAGGTGACGTCGGTGCCCAGCAGGAGTTTGGCCCGGTGCACGATGGCCTTCAGCACCGCGTCCAGATCGCGCAGGGCGGCCAGGTCGCCGGCCGTGTCGAAGAGGGCGCTGAGCTGGGCCTCGCGCCTGCGGTGCTGGCCGAGCGTACGGCGGATGCGCAGGGCCACCTCGGTGGCCTCGGCCAGTGCGGCGAGCTCCGCGGGGCCCGCTCCGGCCTCCGCGGCCTCGGCGGCGGGGCGGCCGAACTCCTCCGCGGAGGCGCCGCCGGCCAGCAGGTCGAGCAACTGCCGCACACCGGTGCGGGCTTCATGGTGGGCGGAGCCTGGGCCTGTCACGGTGCGGAGCATACGGGGAGGACCTGCGGGCCCGGCGCGGACGGGGAGTCCTCGGCCAGATCACGCCCCCGGGTCTCCTTCGCCACGAGCACGGTCAGGGCGGTGACGAGCGCCGCGAGGCAGAGGTAGAGCGAGACGGGGACGGAGGAGTCGTAGTCCTTGAGGAGTTCGACCGCGATGATCGGGGCGAGGGCGCCGCCGATGACGGAGGCGAGCTGGGAGCCCATGGAGGCGCCGGAGTACCGGACCTTGGTGTCGAACATCTCCGAGATGAAGGCGGCCTGCGGACCGTACATCGCGCCGTGCAGCAGCAGTCCGACGGTGACCGCGAGCGCGATGACCGGGAAGGACTCCGTGTCCAGCAGGGCGAAGAAGGCGAAGGCCCAGCAGGCCATGCCCACCGCGCCGATCAGGGTGACCGGCCGCCGCCCGATCCGGTCGGAGAGCGCGCCCCACAGGGGGATGGTGACGAAGTGGACCGCCGAGCCGATCAGTACGGCGTTCAGCGCGTCGCTCTTCGGCAGACCCAGGTGGGCGGTGACGTAGACGAGCAGGAAGGCCGTGAGGACGTAGTACGAGATGTTCTCGCCGAGCCGGGTGCCGATCGCGGTCAGCACCTGGCGCCGGCCGGTGCGCAGCACCTGAAGGACCGGGGCCTTCTCCCGGACACCGGCGGCGGCCGCCGCCTCCGCCTTGCGCTGGGCCTCCAGGAAGACCGGGGACTCCGAGACGGAGATGCGGATCCACAGGCCGATCACGACGAGCACCCCGGACAGCAGGAACGGGATGCGCCAGCCCCAGGCGAGGAACGCCTCGTCGGACTGGACCGCCGCCAGGAGGGCCAGCACACCGGTGGCGAGCAGATTTCCGCCGGGCGCGCCCGCCTGCGGCCACGAGGCCCAGAAGCCCCGGTGCCGGTCGCCGCCGTGCTCGGAGACCAGCAGGACCGCCCCGCCCCACTCCCCGCCGAGGGCGAAGCCCTGGATCAGCCGGAGCAGCGTGAGCAGGATCGGGGCGCCGACCCCGATGCTGGCGTGCGTGGGCAGCAGACCCATCGCGAAGGTGGCCCCGCCCATCATCAGCAGGCTCAGCACGAGCAGCTTCTTGCGGCCCGTCCGGTCACCGAAGTGCCCGAAGACGATCCCGCCCAGCGGCCGGGCGACGAAGCCCACCGCGTAGGTCAGGAACGCGAGCATGGTGCCGACCAGCGGGTCGCTGGACGGGAAGAACAGGGTGTTGAACACCAGGGCGGCGGCGGAGCCGTAGAGGAAGAAGTCGTACCACTCGATGGTGGTGCCGACCAGGCTGGCGCCGACGATCCTTCCTATGCCTGACCGGGTCGGCGCAGCCGTTGCGGGGGAGACCATGTGCACCACTCCAGGCGGTTGGCGGAGACGTTCCGTGTCGGCACAACGTAGAAGCCCGCAGGTCAGCCGCGTATGTGGTGGGACATCACAATCGGACGACGTCTTGTGTGGCCTGCCACCACACCGCTGGAGGTGACACCTTCCGTCCCCCTCCCTTCCGTCCCCCTCCTTTCCGTCCCCCTCCCCCTTTCACGGGACGGCGTCAGGTATCAGCGACGGGAAAGGGACGGCGCGGGCGGCGCGATGCGTACCCGGCCCTCGGCGGGAGCGTTCTCGATGTCGTCGAGCTGCGCGACGATCGTGCGGCGCAGCTCTTCGTAGTCCTCGAAGCGGTAGTCGTTGAACAAGGTGTAGCCCGTCCACATCAGGTTGGCGCACACCCGGGCCGGCACCCGGCCGGTCCGGGCGCCCATGCCGACCAGAGCCACTGACTGGATGCTGCCGGGCGCCTCCGCGTTCCGCCGGTGGACCGCCTGGAAGGCGGCGGCGCACGCCAGGGCCACATTGAGGGTCTCGCTCACGTCCTGCGAGGACGTCTCCATCGTGGGCGTCGATATGAGGAACTTCGGATCGGTCGCCCCGGACGGAACGCACACCGCGCTCCCCACCGGGAGGCTGCCCGCGAACTGGTCGCGGATCGCCCGCTGCACGCGCAGCTGGATGCCCGCCCCGAGGTGCCGCTTGATGACCGCGTCGACCCCGCCGTCCATCCGGCCGCGGGAGTTGGTCGGGGTGACCCAGGCGTCGACACGCTCGTCGAGGATCGAGCCTCTGCGGATCTCGATCCCGGGGGTGTCGGCGAAGGCGGCCCGCCACGCCTCCACCACGTCGGTGCTGATGTCGGTCAGCACCACCCTGAGGGGCGTCTGCACGAGGTCTGCGGCCATGGTCCACTCCGATCGAGAGAAGGTCTTTCCACTGCTCACGACGCTACGGCAGCCCACTGACAACGCGATTGTCGATGTGGGTCGGTGACCTCCCGTCAGGAGGATGGGCCGCCCCCGGATGTCAGAGCCGTCGCGTAGAAAACAAGCACCTCGCTGCTCGCAGCCCCACCACGGTCCGACCCCTTCGGAGTGCCCTCATGCGCGATTCCCACGTCCCCGCCGAACCCGGAACCACTGACCCGCTCGCCCTCGCCGAGCTCTTCGAGGGCGGCGGTGAACCGTGGCTTCCGCTGCTGAAGCCGGTGATCGAGGCACAGCCGGACGCGGCCTCGTTCATCGGCCCGGGCCGCGACCCGGAGGTCGTCCCGGTCCGCGAGCTGACCTTCCAGGCGCTCAAGCCCCACCCGCCGCACAAGTGGAAGGTCGTCGTCTTCGGCCAGAACCCGTACCCGCGGCCGGAGAGCGCCACGGGCATAGCCATGTTCGACAACACCTTCCACGACTGGAAGGACAGCCAGTTCGGCCGGGTCGTCAGCATCCGCTGCATCATCAAGGCGGCGGCGATGTGGAAGTACGGCATCCCCAAGAAGACTCCGATCGCCGACGTCCGGGCCCTGCTGAAGAAGCAGCAGACCGTCCAGCCGCCGGAGTGGTTCCAGGCGATGCTCACGCAGGGCGTACTCCTGCTGAACGCGGCGCTCACCGCCAGCAGCGACGGGGCGACGGGAACCGACCGGCACACGGCGTTCTGGCGTCCGGTCGCCGAGGGGATCGTCGAAGAGATACTCCGGGCCAAGCAGAACGCCGACAAGGAGGACCGCTATGTCGTCTTCGCGTGGTGGGGGGCTCACGCGCGCAGCCTGAAGAAGGTCGTCCTCCGGCTCCAGAAGAGGTACCCGGAGGTCGAGGTCCGGCACATCGACCATCCCAATCCCGCGGCGCAGGGCGATGTCTTCTGCGAAGGCGACCATTTCGCGACGGTGAACGCGGCCCTCGCCTCGCTGGGCGCCGATGAGATCGACTGGCTGCCGAGCGAGGGATGGAACGAGCTCGCGGCGGCGGCCGACGGGACGGACGGCGATGTCGCCGAGCGGATGGGCGCGTTCATCGCGTCCACCATGGAGCTGCACCAGCTGTACCTGGACCGGCTCGCGGGCGTCAAGGACGAGGGCCTCGTCCTCCCCGCGATCACCGGGGTGTTCGACACCCCGCTCATGGACTTCCAGGACGCCGTCGGCCCGGTCGCCGACCTGCTCTCCGACCTCGGCCGGCACGTCAGGCTGTCGCACGAGTTCGGCAAGAGGCGGGCGGACGGGGCGCCCGGCAGCCTGTCCGCCGACGCGATCGCCGCGCTCTACCTCTACACCTGCGAGTCCGCGTTCTACCGGGAGATCAACGCCGTGCTGCGCTCCCCGGACCGGGCCGAGCTGGTCCCGTACCTCCCGTACCTGCGGCTGATGTTCTCGGCGGTGTCGCAGCTTCCCGCCCGCACGGAGCCTTTGTGGCGCGGGGTGGCGCTGGACCTGCGTGCGCAGTATCCGCTCGGCCGGACGGTGACCTGGTGGGGCGTGTCCTCGTGCACCTCCGCGCCCGGCGTGGCACGGGCGTTCCTCGGCAGCCGCGGCAAGCGGACGCTCTTCGAGGTGGTCCCCGCCCGGGCGGTGGGCATCCGCGACTTCTCCGCGTTCACGGGCGAGGAGGAGTTCATCCTCGCGCCGGGCACGCAGCTGAAGGTGACGGAGGTCAAGGCCGGGCGCGGCGGCCTGTGCACCGTGAAGCTGACCGAACTGGAGGAGCAGACCGGCGTCTCCTGAGCGACCGCCGGTACGACGGCATGCCGGCGGGCGTCAGCGGGTGCGGGGGGACTGCGCCTGGCTGCCCTTGTCGGCCTTGAGCTTGCGCCACACGGTTCCCAGCGCTTCCAGGTCCCGCTCGTCGAGGAGGTCGGTGAAGACCGGTGCCAGGGCCTCGCGCCGGGTGGCGTCGGCCTCGGCGAACACGGTACGTCCCGCCTCCGTGAGGGAGACCTCCACCGAGCGGGCGTCCCGCGCCGAGGGCGTACGGGTCACCAGGCCCCTGGTCTGGAGGGCGTCCACGACCCGGGAGACCTGGCTGCGGCTGAGCAGGGTGCTGTTCCCGAGGACGGAAGCGGGCACGGGCTCGGGGCTGGAAGCCAGCCACAGCATGACCTCGAACCAGGACACGGGGAGGTCGTGGGCCTTCACGAGGGCCCGGTCGACGCGGTCGGTCAGCACCGTGCCGGCCCAGACCAGCCCGTAGAACGCGTAGTCGGCCGCCGGCATCTCGGCCTCGGTGAGCTTCTTCGGCATGCCGGCAGTCTAGGGGTTGCGTGTACGCGCACATAATTTTATAGTGTGTGTGCACGCACATAAAAATCCTCCGTGAAAGGCTCCCGCCATGCCGACCCTCCCCACCGCCCCCGGCACCTCGCGCACCGTCCTGATCACCGGCACTTCCTCCGGCATCGGCCTGGCGGCGGCCGTCGCCGCCGCCCGGGCCGGATGGCGTACGGTCGCCACCCTGCGCGACACCGGCCGGGCCGACGCCCTGCGCAAGGCCGCCGCCGACGCGGGCGTGGAACTCGACATCCGGCAGCTCGACGTCGTCGACGAGAGCTCCGTCGCCGCCGCAGTGAACGGCGTGATCGCCGACTACGGCCGTCTGGACGCCGTCGTGAACAACGCCGGCGCCGGACACGTCGGCACCCTCGAGCTCGAATCCGTCGCGGACGTCCGCGAGGTCATGGAGGTCAACTTCTTCGGCGTGCTGAACGTCTCGAAGGCCGCACTGCCGCACCTGCGGGCCACCGGAGGCCGCCTGATCACGGTCACCAGCGTCGGCGGCGTCATCGGCCAGCCCTTCAACGAGGCCTACTGCGCCGCGAAGTTCGCCGTGGAGGGGTGCATGGAGAGCCTGGCCCCCGTCGCGGCCGCCGTGGGCGTGAGCGTGTCCGTCATCGAACCGGGCGCCGTGGCCACGGAGTTCGTCAACAACATCGGACTCGACATCGAAGGCAGGATCGCCGCCGCCGGCCCGTACGCCGACGCGCTGCGCCACTACGTCGAGCGTACGGTCGGCCAGTTCCTGGACGGCGCCCAGACCCCGGCGGGCGCGGCCGAGGCCGTCATGGAGGCGCTGACCGCCGACCGCCCCGCGTTCCGCATCCAGACCTCGCAGTGGGCCCGCGGGTTCACCGGGACCAAGCTGGCCGACCTGGACGGCTCGGCGGTCCTCGGCATGACCGGAGGCTGGGTCGCCTGACCGGCCGCGACCGCCACAGCGGCCGATCTGTGCTCCGCGCGGAACGGGGTCATCATGGCGGGAGGCCCGCGGGGCTCGGCGCGACCGCCGGACCTGCGCGCGGCGGCACGTCTGAGTCGGGAGGTGACTCGTACGCATGGACGAATCACGCAGGGCCTGGGTCATGCTCGGCGGCACCGTGGCCGTCATCCTCCTCAACCTCGTGGCCATCGTCCTGATGAACACCGTCGGACGGTGAGCGGCCCCTGTGACCTGCCCGTCCCGGCGTCCGGGCCTATCGTGGGAGGACCTCATGACCGGAACGGTCTCGCGCGGACAGGTGGATCGTGAACGGCCCCGGAATCGACTACGAGGCGGTATTCAACGCGCTGCCCGGCGCGGTAGCCCTGCTGACCACCGACCTGGTGTACGTGGACGCCAACGAGGTGTTCCTGTCCCTGTCGGGGCGCACCCGGGAGCAGGTGATCGGCCGCTACCTGTTCGACGTCTTCCCCGAAAACCCCGATGACCCGGACGCGACCGGGATGCGCAACCTGCAGGCCTCCCTGCGGCGGGTCCTGGCCACCGGGGAGCGCGACGTCATGGCCCCGCAGCGCTACGACGTCGAGGACCCCGACCGGCCCGGCGAGTGGGCGGAACGGTACTGGAGCCCCGTCAACAGCCCCGTCCGTGGCCCGGACGGGGCGGTGGCGCTGCTGCTGCACCGGGTGGAGGAGGTCACCGAACTCATCCGCGCAGGCGGCACCCCCATCGGCGACGACCGCGCCCAGGTCCTGGAAGCCGAGCTCGTCAGCCGCGCCCGGGAACTCCAGGAGGTCAACGAACGCCTGCGCGAGGCCAACGCCCGTGAACGCGAGGTCGCCCTGCACCTCCAGGAAGCGATGCTGCCCGCGCTGCGCCCGCTCGGCAGGCACCGGGCCGCCGTGCGCTACCGGCCGGCCACCGGATCCCTCAACGTGTGCGGCGACTGGTACGACCTGGTCGACCTGCCCGACCGCAACCGCACCGCCCTCGCCGTCGGTGACGTCGTCGGCCACGGACTGCGGGCCGCCGGTGTCATGGGCCAGCTCCGCAGCGCCCTGTCCGCCGCCTCCCACGTCGCCGCCGGCCCCGCGGAGGCCCTGGAAGTCCTCGGCCTCTACGCCCGCGCCGTCGAGGGCGCGGAGTCCACCACCGCCGTATCGGTCTTCATCGACTGGAGCAGCAACACCCTCACCTACAGCAGCGCCGGCCACCCCCCGCCCGCGCTCTGCCGCCCCGACGGCACGCTGACGTTTCTTGACCAGGCCACCGACCCGCCGCTCGGCGCCCGCCCCGAACACGCCGCCCGCCCCCAGGCCCAGACCGCCTTCACCGACGGTTCCGCCCTCGTCCTCTACACGGACGGACTCGTCGAACGCCGCCACGAGGACATCGACACCGGACTCCACAGGCTCGCCGACTCCCTCTCCCGCCACCGGGGGAGCGACCCCGAGGCCCTGGCCGACGCCCTCCTGGCCGACCTCATCCCGCCGGCCGGCGTCACCGACGACACCGCCCTGCTCATCCTCCGGCTGTGACGGCCGGCATTGTGCCAACGATCTTGGGCGGGCAGCATGGCCATCGGCGGGGCACCGCGCTCGTCAGGGACGCGCGGCGACCGGACTCGAAGGGGACACAGCATGATCCGGCTGGCGGACGGGCCCATGACCTGGGTGGCGACCGGGGACAGCATCACCCAGGCCGTACTGCACACCCACGGCGCCCGCGGCTGGGTCGAGCACCTGCACGAGCGGGTCCGGTGGCAGCTCGGCCGGCTCACCGACGTCGTGGTCAACACCGGCGTCTCCGCGTGGGGCGCGGCCGACGTGCTCGCGGCCCGTGACCACCTCATCGGCCGGTTCGAGCCCGACGTACTGTCCGTGTCGCTCGGCACCAACGACTGCCTCGCCGGGGAGGACGGACTGCCCCGTTTCCACGAGGCGATGCGTCGGATCATCGACGGGGCGAACCCCCGGACGCAGGTCGTCCTGCACACGCCGGCGCTGGTCAGCGCCTCGGGCCGGGAGCGGCGTGCGGCACTTCCCGCGTACTGCCGGGCCGTACGGGAGATCGCGCAGGACACCGGCGCCCTGCTCGTCGACCACGAGGCCCACTGGCTGGAGCACCACGGCACGAACGATCCGATCCCGTGGCTCGACGACCCGGCCCACCCCAACGCGGCCGGCCACCTCCAGATGGCGAACCACACCCTGCGCGTCATGGGCCTGGGCGAACTGGACCCGCTGTAGTTCAGGGACCGGCCGGCGGCGCCAGGTGGCTCGTGAACCAGGCGCGGGCGAGGCCGGCCACCTCGGCCAGTGCTCCCGGTTCCTCGAAGAGGTGGGTGGCGCCGGGCACTATGGCCAGCTGCTTCTCGCAGCGCAGCTCCGCCAGGGCCTGCCGGTTGAGGCCGAGCACCGTCGTGTCGCGGCCGCCCACGACGAGCAGGGTGGGCGCCCGTACGTCGGCGAGCAGGGGCCCGGCGAGGTCGGGGCGGCCGCCCCGGGACACGACGGCACCGACGTCGGCGTCGGCCGAGGCGGCGGCCCACAGCGCGGCCGCGGCTCCGGTGCTCGCCCCGAAGTAGCCGATGGGCCCGGACTCGCGCCGGCGCAGCCAGCGGGTGGCGTCCGTGAGCCTTCGGGCCAGGGTCTCGATGTCGAAGACGTTCGCCCGGTCCGCCTCCTCCGCCGGGGTGAGCAGGTCGAAGAGCAGGGTGCCCAGGCCCGCGTGGTTGAGGGCCCGCGCCACCGACCGGTTGCGCGGGCTGTGTCGGCTGCTGCCGGAGCCGTGGGCGAACACCACGACCGCCGGGGCGCCGGGAGGCAGGACGAGGTCGCCGGCCAGGGCGAGGCCGTCCGCGTCGACCGTCACCTCGGCGGACGAGGCGGACGCGGGAGACGGGGCGGACGGGACGGACGGGGCGGACGGGACGGACGGGGCGGACAGGGCGGGCGGGCCGGGCGGGGCGGATGCGGCCGGCTCGTCGGACGGGGCGGCCCGGGCCGCGCGCTCCGTCGCCGCATCGGCCTCGGCCAGCAGGGCGACGACCTCCTCGTCGGGGGTCTGGGTGAAGTCCTCGTACCACTCGCCGACCGCGCGGAACGCGTGCGGCGTGGACAGGCACACCACCTCGTCCGCCGCGGAACGCAGCCGCGACGCCGCGTCCGGCGGCGCCACCGGCGTGGCCAGCACCACCCGCGCCGCGCCCAGCGCCCGGACCACCTGACAGGCGGCCGCAGCCGTGGCGCCGGTCGCGATCCCGTCGTCCACGACGATCGCGGTGCGGCCCTCGAGCGGTATCCGCGGCCGGTCCCCGCGGAACCTGCGGGCCTGCCGTACGAGCTCCGCCTCCTCCGCGCGCTCGACCGCCGCGCGGTCCTCCGGCCCGACCCGGCCGAGGCGGACGATGTCCTCGCTGATGACCCGTACGCCCCCTTCGCCGATGGCGCCGAACCCCAGCTCGCGGTGATGGGGCACGCCGAGCTTGCGGACCACGACCACGTCCAGCGGGGCTCCGAGCGCCCGGGCTACTTGGAAGGCCACCGGGACCCCGCCGCGGGGCAGGCCCAGGACAACGGGATCCGCCCCCTCCAGGTGCCGCAGCGCGGCGGCGAGGCGCCGCCCCGCGTCAGCGCGATGGGCGAACAGCACGAGGGTTCACCCCCAGTCCAGGGGAGACGGAAACCGCGTACGCACCTACTTCGAACCAACGCCCTTCCCGGCCCGCGCGCAAGTCGGCGGAGCGGGCGGCGCGGGACCGCGTACGGGCCGGGCCCCGGCCGGGCCCGTCAGTGGGCGCCCCAGCCGCCGTCGAGGGGGATGGAGGCGCCGGTGAGGTAGCCGGTGTGCGGCCCGCAGAGCCATACGGCGACCGCCGCCACCTCCTCCGGCTCGATCAGCCGTTTGATCGCGGAGCGGCTGAGCAGCACGCCGCCGACGACCTCCTCGGGAGCAACCCCGTGGGCGGCGGCCTGGGCCGCGATCTGCCCCTCGACCAGTGGCGTACGGACGTAGCCGGGGCTGACGCAGTTGCTCGTCACCCCGTGCGGGGCGGCCTCCAGGGCGGTGACCTTGCTCAGCCCCTCCAGGCCGTGCTTGGCGGCGACGTACGCGGACTTGAACGGGCTGGCCCGCAGGCCGTGCACGCTGGAGATGTTCACCACGCGGCCCCAGCCGCCCGCGTACATGTGCGGAAGGCACTGCCGCAGGAGCAGGAACGGCGCGGTGACCATCACCCGCTGGATCAGCTCGAACCGCTCGGGCGGGAACTCCTCGATCGCCGCCACGTGCTGGAGCCCGGCGCTGTTGACGAGGACGTCCACCTCGCGGGGGAGCCCGCGCACCGCCCCGGCGTCCGTGAGGTCCACCTCATGGGCCCGGCCGCCGGTGGCCCGGGCGACCTCGTCGGCCGCCGCTCCGTCGCGGTCGACCACGTGTACGAGGGCCCCGGCGTCGGCCAGTGCCCTCGCGCAGGCCCGCCCGATGCCGCTGCCGCCGCCGGTCACGAGGGCCGTGCGTCCCGTGAGGTCCACCCCGTGGGCACCGCGGGGGAGGGCGGCGGGAACTGCGTGAAGTTCGCTCGTCATGGCCGCAAACGCTAGGGACAGCCGGGCCGGCGGCCCATGTGCGCGGGCACCACAGTCCCCGGTGGCCTTGTGGCGTGGTCCGCCATGTTCAGGGCTGGGCGCGCTCGGACGGGGGCACTCCCGCGGCCGCCCGAATGCAGGAGGGGCGGGCCCACCCTTTCGAGGGAACCGGCCCGCATTGGCCGATCGGGAAGGGATTTCGTGCCGAAGAGAAGATACGGCCCCGTTGGGGACGCGCGGCGCACAGGCGCCGTTCTGGAGCAACTAGGAGACTTCCCATGTCCCGTGTTCTGAAGAGTGCTGGTCTGGCCCTGGCCGTCGCCATGGCGATCGCCGGCGGCGCGTCGGCGGCGTCCGCCGACGCCAAGGCCGAGGGTGTGGCGATCGGCTCCCCGGGCGTTCTCTCGGGCAACGTGATTCAGGTCCCCATCCACATTCCGATCAACGTCTGCGGCAACAGCATCAACGTGATCGGTCTGCTGAACCCGACCGCCGGCAACGTCTGCATCAACGACTGACCTGTGGGACGACCGTGGGGCGGGGGTCTTCGGACCCCCGCCCCACGGCACTTCATCGGTTCAGCGGAAGTCAGGAACCCGACCGGTCCTGCTTCTCGGCCCGCTCAGCCTTCTTCTCCTTGATGCGGACCGTCTCCTTGCGGACCTCGGCCTGGGTGGCGCGCTCCCGCTGGAGCCACTCGGGGAGCTCGTTCTTCAGCGCCTCGATCTGCTCCGTGGTGAGGGGCTCGGTGACCCCGCCGCGGGCCAGACCCGCGATGGAGACGCCCAGCTTCGCCGCGACCACCGGGCGCGGGTGCGGGCCGTTGCGTCGCAGTTCCTGGAGCCACTGGGGCGGGTCGGCCTGCAGCGCGGCCAGCTCGGTGCGCGAGACGACACCCTCCTGGAACTCGGCGGGGGTGGCCTCGAGGTACACACCCAGTTTCTTCGCCGCGGTCGCGGGCTTCATGGTCTGGGTGTTCTGGTGCGACGTCATGGGGTCAAGGGTATCGAGCATGTGCGCTACCTCCGACCACGACCGGTAACCTGGCGGAGTGACAGGCTCGGAAACAACCCCTTCGTTCCGGCTCGCGTATGTCCCGGGAGTGACGCCCACCAAGTGGGTGCGGATCTGGAACGAGCGGCTGCCCGACATCCCCCTGACCCTCGTGGCGGCCCCCGCCGCCGAGGCCTTCGGCGTGCTGCGGGGCGGCGCTGCCGACGCGGGATTCGTACGCCTGCCCGTCGACCGGGAAGACCTCAGCGCGATCCCCCTCTACACCGAGACGACCGTGGTCGTGATCCCGAAGGATCACCTCGTGGCGGCCGTCGAGGAGGTGTCCGCCGAGGACCTGGCCGACGAGATCGTGCTGCACCCCCTCGACGACACCCTGGACTGGGAGCGCCCGCCGGGCCGGCCCGCGATGGAGCGCCCCGCCACGACGGAGGACGCCATCGAACTGGTGGCGGCCGGGGTGGGCGTGCTCGTCGTCCCGCAGTCGCTTGCCCGCCTGTACCACCGCAGGGACCTCACCTACCGGCCCGTCTCGGGCGTCCCGGAATCGCGGGTCGCACTGTCCTGGCCGCAGGAGGAGACCACCGACCTGGTGGAGGAGTTCATCGGGATCGTCCGCGGGCGGACCGTCAACAGCACCCGGGGCCGGCCCCCGACCCCGCCGCAGCCCAAGCGCAAGCGCCCCGAGGCGGGCGGCGCGCAGCGCAAGCCCGGATCCGGCAAGACGGCCGGCTCGGGCAAGTCCGCCGGCTCCGGCAAGGGCTCGCGCGGCGGCTCGGGCGGTTCCGGCGGCGCCAAGGGCGTCAAGGGTGCCAAGCGCGGCAAGCCGCGCCGCCGCCCGTAGCCACCGCAGGCACCCGCCACGGCCCGCCGTCCCCAGCAGGGGGCGGCGGGCCGTCGTCGTTCCCGCCTCCGCCTCCGCCTCCGCCTCCGCCTCCGCGTCCCGTCGTTCCGTCGTCCCCGGCGGAGCCGTGGTGTCCGGCGGGGGAGTGAGGTACAGAAAACTTGACATGGTGTTGCGACTCCTTGACACTCACGGTGTCAGGTCTGTTTGACATGGGGAGTCGGAGTGGCAGCAGAAGAAAAACGCGCCTGGATCATGCTCGTGGTCGCCATCGCCTCGTACGCCACGTACCTGGGCGTGGTCCTCGGGCGGCCCGCGGGCGTGCCGCTGGCCGAGGCGCCGTACGTGGCCGCCCTGCTGTGGACCGTAGGAGCGTCGATCGCCGCGTCGATCGTGCTCCACATCCTCGTGACGGCCTTCTCGCCCGAGGGCGAGACCACCAAGGACCAGCGCGACCGGGAGATCCACCGGTTCGGCGAGTACATCGGGCAGTCGTTCGTGGTGGTCGGAGGCGTGGCCGGGCTCGCCCTGGCGATGGCCGAGGCCGCCCCGTTCTGGATCGCGAACGCGATCTACCTGGCCTTCGTGCTGTCCGCGGTCCTCGGATCCGTGGCGAAACTCGTCGCCTACCGCTTCGGGTTCCACCCGTGGTGAGGTCGACGCGGGTCACCAACACCATCCGGGCCCTGCGTTTCGCCCACGACGAGATGACCCAGGCCGAACTCGCCCGCCGGATCGGCGTCAGCCGCCAGACCGTCATCGCCATCGAGCAGGGCCGCTACTCGCCCACCCTGGAGATGGCCTTCCAGATCGCCCGGGTGTTCGCCGTACCGCTCGACCGCGTGTTCCAGTACCCCGAGACCGAGGGAGACACACCATGAGAGCCGTAGTCCACGACGTGTACGGACCGCCCGACGTGATGCGCGTGGAGGAGGTCGAGCGGCCGGTCCCGGGGAAGGGCGAGGTGCTCGTACGGGTCCACGCGGCCGCCGTCGACCAGGGCGTCTGGCATCTCCTGGAGGGGCGTCCGTACGCGATCCGGGCCGCGGGCTTCGGGCTGCGCGCGCCCAAGGACCGGGTGCGCGGAATGGACCTCGCGGGCCGGGTGGAGGCCGTGGGGCCCGGGGCAGGCCGCTTCCGCCCGGGTGACGAGGTGTACGGGGCGGGCAACGGATCCTTCGCCGAGTACGCCTGCGCCAAGGAGGACCAGCTCGCGCTGAAGCCGCGCAACCTGGACTTCGAAGCGGCGGCTGCCGTCCCGGTGTCCGCCTGCACCGCCCTGAAGGCCCTCGGCGGCGCCGGGGGAGTCACGGCCGGGCAGAGCGTCCTCGTCATCGGCGCGTCGGGCGGCGTGGGCAGCTACGCCGTACAGCTGGCCAAGGCCTTCGGGGCCCGCGTCACCGGCGTGTGCGGCACGGCCAAGACGGACCTGGTCCGCTCCCTCGGCGCCGACGAGGTCATCGACTACACCCGCGAGGACCCCGTAGACGGCAGCCGCCGCCACGACCTCGTCCTCGACATAGCCGGCAACCGCCCCCTCGGCGCCCTCCGCCGAGCCCTCACCCCCCGCGGCACCCTCGTCATCGTCGGCGGTGAGGGCGGAGGCAGGTGGATCGGGGGCAACGACCGCCAGCTGCGCGCGATGCTGCTGTCGCCGTTCGTCGGTCAGCGGCTGCGCGCGCTGGCCGCCGGGGTGCCCCACGACGACCTCAAGGTCCTCGCGGAACTCATCGAGGCAGGCTCGATGACCCCCGCGATCGACCGCAGCTACCCGCTGGAGGAAGTCCCCGACGCCATCCGCTACCTGAGGGACGGTCACGTGCGCGGCAAGCTCGTCATCCGCGTGGAGACCGCCCCGCGCTGACGGCAGGGCACCAAGGAGTGGTCAGGATGCCTCCGGCGCCACCGCGAGGGAATGCAGGTAGCGCATGAGCGTCATCAGGACGTCACGGCTGGAGTCGCGGCGCCTGGCGTCGCACAGCACCAGCGGCACGGAGGCCGGCAGGTCCAGGGCGGCGCGCAGTTCGTCCAGCGGGTACTCGGGCGCCGCGGGGAAGGAGTTGACGGCGACCACGAAGGGCACCCCCCGCTCCTCCAGCCGGCCGATCACGTCGAAGCTGACCTCCAGCCGACGGGTGTCGACCAGCACCACGGCTCCCAGCGCGCCCTCGAACAGGCCGTGCCACAGGAACCAGAAGCGCTGCTGGCCCGGCGTGCCGAAGAGGTAGAGCACCAACTCCTCGTTGATGCTGATCCGGCCGAAGTCCATGGCCACGGTGGTGGAGCTCTTGCGCTCCACGCCCGCCGTGTCGTCGACACCGACCCCGGCCTGGGTCATCGTCTCCTCAGTGGTCAGCGGCCGGATCTCGCTCACCGATCCGACCAGGGTCGTCTTGCCGACCCCGAAGCCGCCCACGATCACCACCTTGACCGCGGCGGCGGCCGTGGCCGGCAATACGTCCTCGCGCCGCGGCCCCGCGGGAGGGTCAGAGCTTTCGAAGTCCATCGATCACTGCCTCAATCAATGCCAGGTCCGGTAGTTGGGCGAGGGCGACCGGTGCGCGGGAGAGCACGTGGTCGGCGGCGAGCAGGTCACCGAGGAGTACGGTGACCACGCTCACCGGCAGGGCGAGGTACGCGGAGATCTCCGCCACCGAGAGCGGCGACTGGCACATGCGCATGATCGCCGCGTGCTCCGGCTGCATCCCGGGCCTGGGCCCCGACCTGGCGATGATCAGCGTCACCAGGTCGAGGGTGGTCGTGGTTAACGGTCCGCTGCGGCCGCCCGTGATGACGTACAGCCGCTCGGGAGTGCCGTCCTCCCAGCGGGGGCCGGGGTCACTCACGCGGTCTGCCCGTCGCGGCGCGGCGGGCTGCTGAGGTGCTCTCCGATCCGCGCCACCAGGTCCCGCATGCGCTGGCCCATCAGCCCGGCGTCGACCCCTTCGTCGGCCAGGACCGCGAGATAGGCGCCGGCGCCCGCTGCCATCAGGTAGAAGAAGCCGCCGTCCATCTCGATGACGACCAGCCGCATCCGGCCCTTGCTGTTGGGGAGCTCGGAGGCGACCGCGCCCGCGAGGCTCTGGAGTCCGGCGCAGGCGGCGGCGAGCCGGTCGGCCGTGTCGGTCTCCGCACCGTACTGGGCCATGCGCAGGCCGTCGGCGGAGAGCACGATCACGTGTCGGGTCTGCGGAACGCTCTCTGCCAGGTCCTTGAGCATCCAGTCCATATTGGTCTGCAGCTGACTCATGGCTGTTCCCCCTTGCTCGCCGAGTTCGGCGAGGCGTCACTGTTCTGGCTTGCTGCGGTCCTCCCCGGACCGGTCTGACTGTCCCCGGAGAGGCCGCTCTGGAAGGCGGCCAGCCACATGCCTGGCTCCACCTGGGGTTCGGGCTCGGCCTCCGGCCGGGCCGGGGCCGCGGCGGCGGACCACTCGGCGGCGGCCGGCTCGGCCGGAGCCGCGGCGCGGACCTTGCGGCGCCGCTGAGGCAGTCCGTTCGACGTCCGCTCGGTCACGGCGGGAAGGTCGTCGGAGCCGTGGTCGGCCACCGGGATCCGAGGGCCGGTGGGCGGGCGCGGGATCCGCGGGTCGACGGGCTGTACGGGGGGCTGCGCCGCCGGCAGCGCGGCGGTACGGGCCTCACCCGGCCCGGCGGCCGGTTCAACGGCCGCGCGGGGCCCGGACGAGGTGCCGATGCCGTGGGCCACGCCCGTCGCGGCGGAGACGGTGGTGATCAGGTCCTGAGGGATGACGAGGACGGCGCGCACGCCTCCGTACGCCGAAGAGCGCAGCGAGACCTGGAAGTTGTAGGCCTGCGAGAGCCGGCCGACCACGGCGAGGCCCAGTCGCGGGGTCTCGCCCAGGTCCGTGAGGTCGATGCCCTGCTGCGCCTGGCGCAGCATGCGCTCGGCCCGCTTGCGGGCCTCCTCGCTCATGCTCAGACCGCCGTCCTCGATCTCGACCGCGATGCCGGAGTTCACGTCGACGGCGGTCAGGTGGACCTTGGTCTGCGGCGGGGAGTAGCGGGTGGCGTTGTCGAGCAGCTCGGCCAGCGCGTGGATGAGCGGTTCGACGGCCGGGCCGACGACCGCGACCTGGGAGACCGAGTGCAGCTCCACGCGCTGGTAGTCGATGATCCGGGACATCGCACCGCGCAGCACGCTGTACAGCGGCACGGCCTTGTTCCACTGGCGGCCGGGCCGCGCGCCGCCGAGTACGGCGATGGAGTCGGCGAGGCGGCCGATGAGCGCGGTGCCGTGGTCGAGCCGGAGCAGATCGCCGAAGACGGCCGGGGTCTGGCCGTGCCGGTCCTCCATCTCCCGCAGCTCCGTGGCCTGCTGGTGCACGATGGCCTGGACGCGGCGGGCGATGTTCACGAAGGCGCGCTGCGCCGAGTCGCGCAGGTCCTCCTCCGCGACCACGGCTTCGAGCACGGAGCGCAGTACCGCCTGGTGCGCGGCCATGAACTCGGGCGTCAGACCTGCCTGGTAGGAGCCCGTGTCCTCCAGCGAGGTGAGCACGTCCTCGGGGAACTCGCCCTTGCGCAGCCGTGCCACGACATCGGGCAGCAGCGTGTCGGCCAGTCGTACGGTCTCGGCCTGCTGCCGTGACAGCGCCGCGTCCTGCGCGGCGACCGTCGCCCGCAGCGCCGCCATCGCCTTGCCGCGCCGGGCGGCCTCACCACAGGAGAGCGCGACCGCGACGAAGGCGACCGCGCCGATCCAGGCCACGGCAGTGCGCGCGGACGACGACACCAGTGCCACGGCGACCGCTGTGACCGCCGCGGTCAGCAGAGCGGGCAGCGCCCATGCGACAGGTGAGGTGGGCCCTGTACTACCGGGCGACGATCCCTCTCGAACCATCAGAACCCTCAAACGATCGAAAGCGAAAGATCATTGGACAACAGCCCGGGATCTTATCGGTTCTGTGTACGGGTCTTGACAACAGGTCATGATGCGGACGGGCCAGTTCAGTTGCGGTCGCGAAACCTGTCCGAAAACAGCGGGCGCCTGAGGTTCCCGGACGGCGGCCCCGAGCGGCCGCCCGCGCCGGGAGACCTGCCGGACGTCCGGCCGGGACCCGCGGCCCGGACCGGCGGGTTCCGCCGTGGCGGCCCCGCCGGATTCGGCTGATTCCCTCCGGGTGCCGGACCCTCCGTCGGCGCCGGTGACCCGGGTCCGGCTTGCGCGGAAGACCCGCATTCAAGGATGTGGTCCATACCAACCCCTTGACGGGGAATTTGTTCACTTCTTAAATCACGTAGTGAACTAAGCGTCCCAGGACTGCGCTTGCCACACCCCTGCCCGATCCCTGCTCATGGAAGGGAGAGTCATGAACCTCCCCCGCTTACCCCGGCGCCTGCTCCTGTCCCTCGCCTCGGTCCTCGCCCTCGCGTCCCTGTCCACCGGCCTGGCCCAGGGCGGCACCCCGGCCGTGCAGCTCCCCGCACCCGCGGCCGCGGCGGCCGCCGTCACCTTCTCCGACGAGTTCGACGGACCCGCGGGCTCGGCCGTCGACGCGGGCAAGTGGCAGACCGAGACCGGCGACAACGTCAACAACCACGAGCGGCAGTACTACACCGCGGGCAACCGCAACGCCGCCCTCGACGGCCAGGGCCACCTGGTCGTCACCGCCCGTCGCGAGAACCCGGGCAACTACCAGTGCTGGTACGGGCGCTGCGAGTACACCTCCGCCCGGCTGAACACGGCCGGGCGGTTCACCACGACGTACGGCCGCGTCGAGACCCGGATGAAGATCCCGCGCGGCCAGGGCATGTGGCCCGCGTTCTGGATGCTCGGCGACGACATCGGCCAGGTCGGATGGCCCGCCTCGGGCGAGATCGACGTCATGGAGAACGTGGGCTTCGAGCCCTCCACGGTCCACGGCACCCTCCACGGGCCCGGGTACTCCGGCTCGGGCGGCATCGGCGCCGGCTACACCCTGCCGGGAGGTCAGGCCTTCGCCGACGCCTTCCACACCTTCGCCGTCGACTGGAGCCCGAACGCGATCACCTGGTCCGTGGACGGCACCGTGTACCAGCGGCGCACCCCCGCCGACCTCGGTGGCCGCCAGTGGGTCTTCGACAAGCCCTTCTTCCTGATCCTCAACCTCGCGGTCGGCGGCTACTGGCCCGGGGACCCCGACGGCAGTACGGCCTTCCCCCAGCAGCTCCTCGTCGACTACGTCCGGGTCACCACCGGCGGCGGTCAGCCGGGCGCCGGCCCCATCACCGGACTCGGCGGCAAGTGCGTGGACGTCGCCGGAGCCGGCACCGCCGACGGAACTCCCGTACAGCTCTACGACTGCAACGCAACTGCTGCCCAGCAGTGGAGCATCGGCGCCGACGGCACCGTCCGCGCGCTCGGCAAATGCCTGGACGTGACCTCGGGCGGCACGGCCGACGGCACCCCCGTCCAGCTCTGGGACTGCAACGGGACCCCTGCCCAGCAGTGGTCCTTCCCGGCGGCCCGGGACGTGGTCAACCCGCGGGCGGACAAGTGCCTCGACGCCACGGGCGGCAGCTCGGCGAACGGCACCCGGCTCCAGATCTGGACCTGCACCGGAGCCCCGCAGCAGAAGTGGACGTCGTCGGCCGCCCGGACCCCCTGACCGCGACCCACCCATCCCCACACCCCCGCACCCCCCACCAAGCCCGCTGCCGCAAGGCAAGCAGGAAACTCCCGGCTTCAGCCGGGAGAGCACTTCAACAGAACGAGATGCCCTACGATCCACCGAACCGGGCGGCCTGGATGAACGGCTCCACCCGGGCCACGCGGCGTACAAGGTCGCGGGCCACGTGACCAGCCACCAGGCCTACGGTCTCGGCAGCTACTGCTTCTTCGACGTCAACAGCAGTGTGACCGCCGAGCGGGCCTTCGAGGCCCCCAACAATCCGAACGTGCGCTTCCGGAACATGGTGACCGTCTCGCTCGGCGGTACGGGCACCATCCGGCACGTGATCAACGACCGGGGCGGGCCCTCCGACGCGGCCACCAACGTGGCCAACCTGGCGAGCTGCCCCTGACGTTGCCGTAGTCGCCGGTCCCAAGTGCCGGGCCGCTCCGCCACGCGCGGGCGGCCCGGCACCGTGCGTCGGGCCGCTCGAGAACCACTTGAGGACCACTTGAGAACGGCTTGAGAACCGCTTGAGAAACGCTGAGCACCCCTGAAACCCTGCGTCCGGTGCGGTCCCACCGCGGCGCCGGTCCCGCCCGCCCCCGCCAGGGCCCTGGCCTGCGAACTCCCCCGGGAGATAACAGGGGTCTGTGCGGGATGGGCGGGCTATGGGGGGAGACGGTGAACATCTTCGCAAATGGTCCCGGTTAGGCCCTTTCGGCTCGTCTCGGCATTCGGATAAGGGCTTGCACCGCAACAGAGCAAATGATCTTCTGTTCCGCGTAGTCCATGGGAAGCTCCGCATTTCGAGAACTCCGGAAATAGAAATCCGGAGTTCCGGTGCGTAGCGGGGGAGACGGCGGGGGCCATGAACACGTGAACACGGATGCTGCACGCGCTCGACCACGGCAGAGCGGCCGTCGTCGGGTCTCTTTGCGCTCCGTCCCGAGACGTCACCGGCGCGTCGTCGTGAATTTCACGAACCCGCAACACATTGCCGCGGCTCCCGATGGGACACGTTCCGCCCGAGTTGAGAGGGTGGGCCGTCCGTCACGCTTACGAGGGGTAAGTCTTGCGTTTCCTACATGATCTGCTCGAGAAACAATGCAAAGTGGAGGCGACCCGTCCCGCGCTCACGGCCGGAGGTGTCACCTGGAGTTACGGGGAACTTCGCAGTCGGGCAATGAACCTGGCCGAACGCCTTTCGGGCTTCGGCGTGGTCAGGGGAGACCGAGTCGTCATCCACGCCCCGAACGGCCCGGGAACGGTGGCCGCGCTCTTCGCCTGCTCCTACGCGGGCGCCGTCGCGGTGGTCCTCAACCCCCGCGTCCGGCCCTTCCACCTCGACCACATCGCGGCGGACTGCGCTCCCGCGCTGGCCCTCGTCGTGCCCGAGCTGACCGGCGCCCACACCGGCACCGGGGTGCGGACCGTCGTCCTGGAAGCGGACCTGTGGGAAGCGGGCCCGGCCCTCGCGGCGGCCCCGTCGACGCCCGCCTCGCGCCCCGAAGGCGAGCCCGCCGACGGCGACCGCTCCGAGGACGACCTCGCCTGCCTGATCTACACCTCCGGCAGTACCGGCATGCCCAAGGCGGTGATGTCCCCCCACCGGCAGATGGCCTTCGCGATCGACGCGATCGGCCAGGTGCTCGGCTACGCGGCGGACGACACGGTCTTCTCCTGCACGCCGCTCTCCTTCGACTACGGCCTCTACCAGGTGTTCCTCTCCCTGGCGGCGGGCGCGCACCTGGTCCTGGACGGCGACGCCTCGGCCGGGCCCGCGCTGTTGCGCAGGCTGGAGGAGACCGAGGCCACGGTCTTCCCGCTCGTCCCCGCGCTGGCGGCGACCCTGGTGCGGCTGGCCGCCCGGGCCGGCGCGCACCGGCTGAAGCTGCGGCTCGTGACCAACACCGGCGCCGCGCTCGGCGAGTCCCACATCTCCTCGCTGCGCGCCGCCATCCCTGGACTGCGCGTCGCCCCCATGTACGGGCTGACCGAGTGCAAGCGGGTGTCGATCCTGGAACCCGAGAACGTGGACGCGCGGCCCGGGTCGGTGGGGCGCCCGCTGCCGGGCACCAGCTGCGCGGTCGTGGACGAGGAGGGCCGGGTGCTCCCGCCCGGCAGCGGCGGCGAACTGGTGGTCTCCGGTCCGCACGTGATGCCCGGCTACTGGAACGCGCCCGAGCTCACCGGGATCCGGTTCCGCCCCGGCCCGGACGGGCGGCACGCCCTGTACACCGGCGACCAGTGCCGTATGGACGAGGACGGATACATCTACTTCCTCGGCCGGGACGACGACGTCTACAAGCGGAAGGGATTCCGCGTCAGCACCATGGAGATAGAACAGGCCGCGCTGGATATTTCCGGAGTCGATCAGGCGGCGGCGCTCTCACCCGTCGGTGACGGTCCCGCGCATCTGTTCGTCAGTGGTGAAGTGAACGTTCCGGAAATTCTCGCCGGACTCAGGGACCGTCTCGAACCGCATAAGATTCCCGAAGTGTGCGAGGTTCTCGAGACGCTTCCGCTGACTCCCCACGGGAAGATCGACAAGGCGGCCCTGGGTTCACTGACTTCTGCGGGGACACGATGACAGAGAGCATTCCGCTTTCCGCGGCGATATCGCCGCACGATGCCGCAATCGCGTACGGAACGCCGCTCTACCTCTACGACCTCGATGTGGTGGCGCAATCCCATGCGGGCCTGGTGGCGGCGCTGCCGCAGGGCGCGGTCATTCACTATTCGCTCAAGGCGAATCCGCACCCCGCGGTCGCGGGCGTACTGGCGGGTCTCGGGTGCCGTGCCGAGGTCAGTTCCACCGGAGAACTCGATTCCGCTTTGGCGGCCGGCTTTGCGGCAGCAGACATCACGTACAGCGGGCCCGCGAAGACGGCACCGGAAATCGGACAGGCGCTGCGCGCCGGCGTCACCCGGTTCTCCGTGGAGTCCGTGCGCGACCTGGAGACCCTGGTCGCCGTGGCGCACGACGGCCGGCAGCACGGGACGGGCGAGGCGGCCGAGATCGAGTGCCTGCTGCGCATCAACGCCGACCGCCCGGTGCCCGGCATGGGACTGGCCATGGCGGGCGTGAGCACCAAGTTCGGCGTGGACTTCGCCCAAGTGCTCCGCTCCCCGGAGGCGTTCAAGGACACCGGCCGCGTCCGGATCACGGGCCTGCACCTCTACATGGGCACCAACCTGCCCACCGAGGACGTACTGCTCGGCCAGTTCGACGCCGCCCTCGCCATGTGCGGGGAGCTGGCCGAGGCCCTCGGCCGGGAGTTCCGCGAACTGGACCTCGGCGGCGGCTTCGGCACCCCCTACGCCGCCCCCGGTGAGCGGCCCGAGTTCCCCGGCCTGCGCGCGGGACTCGAGAAGCTCCTGGACGAGCACGTGCCCTCCTGGCGCGACGGCGGCCCCGCCATCTCCTTCGAGTCCGGCCGCTACCTCGTCGGCTCCTGCGGCACCTTGGTGACCTCGGTCGTCGAGGTGAAGGAGTCGAAGGGCCAGCAGTACGCCCTGCTCGACAGCGGCATCCACCACCTCGGCGGGCTCGCCGGACTGCGCCGGCTGCCCCCGCTGCGCCCGCGCGTCCTGCGGCTGCCCGGCAGCGAGGGCGCCGAGAGCACGGAGCCGACCGGCCGGACCGTGAACCTGGTCGGTCCGCTGTGCACCCCGCTGGACCAGTGGGGCAGCCCCTCCGACCTTCCCGAACTGCACGCCGGCGACCTGCTGGCCGTGCCCAACACAGGTGCGTACGGACTGACAGCCAGCCTGGTGGGCTTCCTCAGCTATCCCGCACCCGTCGAGGTGGTCACGGGCGGCGGACGCCCCACCACCGCCTCGCGCGCTGTCTTCACCCGTATCCCTGTCGAGAGGACCTGACACCATGACCACTCCTGATCCCGAGCTCGTCGCCGTGCTCCGCCGCCACCTGCCGGAGCTGACCGAGGAGACGCCCATCACGGAGGACTCGTCCCTCGCGGAACTCGGCCTCGACTCGATGCGGGCCGTGGACGTCCTCTTCGACATCGAGGACACCTTCGGAGTGAGCCTGCCCGACGCGGCGCTCCAGCCCGACACCTTCAACAGCCTCGCCGGACTGCGCGCTGCCCTGGAGCAGGCGCGGGACGGGGTCTCCGCGTGAGCGCCCCGAGCGCGCAGGCGCAGGCCCTGTCCACCGCCACCCCGACCGAGCTGGCCCGCGGGCTGTTCGCCGTACTGCGGGAGACCGCCGCGGAGGCCGACGAGAACGCGTCCTTCCCCGTCGAGGCGCTCGACGCGCTGCGCGCCTCGGGCCTCATGGGCCTGTCCGTTCCCGTGGAGTACGGCGGCCTGGGCGGCTCGCTCGCCGACATGGCGGCCGTCGCCCAGGAACTCGGCCGGGGCTCCCTGTCCGCCGCCCTGATCTGGGCCATGCACTGCCAGCAGGTCGTCACCCTCGCCGAGTACGCCACCCCCGGCCTCAAGAGCCGGCTGCTGCCCCGGATCGCCCGTGGGGAGGTCTACGTGGCCTCCGTGACCTCGGAGGCCGGCAAGGGAGGCCACCTGACCTCGGCCGCGGCCGCCCTCGGCCGGGAGACCGACGACCTGCTGATCCACCGCGAGGCCCCGATCGTCACCGGCGGGGCCCAGGCCGACGGCTTCCTCATCACGATGCGGGACGCCGCCGACGCCTCCTCGAACGCGGTCACCCTGGTCTACGCCGACCGGGAGCAGCTGGAGACCACCCAGCGCGACGGCTGGAACCCCATGGGCATGCGCGCCACGCACAGCGTGGCCATGACCCTGCACGGGACCGTGCCCGCCGACCAGCAGGTCGGCGCGGCCGGCGGGTTCGCGGACATCTCCGGCGCGGTCTTCGCCCCCGCCGCCCACATCGGCTGGTCGGCGAGCTGGCTCGGCGCCGTGTGCGGGGTGCTGCGCGACGCGCTGACCATGCTGCGCGACCCGGCCAGGCGCCGGGACTTCAACCTCCGCTCCGAGCTGGTGCTGGACCGGATCGCCCGGATCCGGCTGGACGTGGACGCCGTGGACGCCTTCCTCGGCACGGTCGTGCGGGAGATCGAGGAACTCCGGCGCGACGGCGGCGACATCGGCGCGGCCCCCGTCCAACTGCGGCTCAACGGGCTCAAGGTGTTCGCCTCGGAGACCCTCATGGACGCCGCCGACCGCCTGATGGACCTGCTGGGCCTGCGCCACGGATACATGCGCAGCTCCGCCATCCCCATGGAACGGCTGTTCCGCGACATCAAGTCGGCGCGGCTCAACTACTCCAACGACCGGCTCACCACGGCCAACGGCACCCTGACGCTCCTCGATCCCGAGGTGCGCCTTGTCTGACGGTGTGGTGCACACGTCCGTGCGCCTCGGAGACGCCGAGGTGCACGCGCTCCTCGGCGCAATTCCCCGCGACCCGGACCTGTCGCTGCTCACCTCCACCGAGCTGGCGGCCGCCGGACGCATGACCCCGGCCCGGCGCGCGGAGTTCGCCTTCGGGCGGAGCCTGCTCCGGCGCGCCGCCGCCCTGGTGCTCCAGCGGCCCCTCCGCGAGCTGACGCCCGCGGAGGACACCGACGGCGGGCCCCCGAGGTTCGCCCAGGCACCGGCCCTGGGCACCAGCGTGTCGCACAGCGGCGGCATGGCCGCGGTCGCGGTCTGCATGGGCAGCAGCGTCGGCATCGACATCGAGCCGGTGACCGGGCCGAAGGCGGCTACGCTGCGCCGCTGGGCCTCGCTCCCCTCCTACCGGGGCCTCGCCGAACTCGACGGGACCGAGCAGGCGCGCCGCTTCACCCGTACCTGGACCGTTCAGGAGGCCTGCGCGAAGGCGGTCGGCGCGGGACTCTCGGCCCGGCCGTGGCAGATCCCCGTCGACGCCGTGAAGGACCGGGGCGCCTGGGGGACCGTGCGGTGGATGAGGCTGGACAGCCGCCAGGACCTCGCGCTCGCCGTGGCCACGGCACCCGCCGGAGCGCACGACCGGGAGTACGCATGGTGACCGAGGCCCGGCCGGAGGTACCGGCCGTCGACGGCGAACTGCTCTCCTGCTACGGGGCGGCGCTCGCGGCGTACCTCGACGCCACCGGTCGTGACTGGCTGTCCGTCCTCGGGAGTTCCTGCCCCCTGGACACGCGGGCCGAGGGGGAGGGCGTACACGCCTTCCGCCACCTGCCCGCCGGACTGCGCGCCGCCGGGGGACCGCTCCCGCTGGTCCGTCGCGGTGCCTCGGGCGAGGACGAGGCGCTGGCCGGCATCGCGGAGGAGTACGCGGCCGCCGGAGCGGTGGTCGTCGTGGGCGACTCCTTCAACCTGCCCTGGCTCACCGCGCACGGGAAGCGGCACGCACCGCACTGGTTCGTGGTCGACGGGTACGAGGACGGCCGCTGGCACCTGCGCGACGCCTTCCGGGCCACCGACGACCTCGGCGACCAGACCTCCTGGAGCGGCTGGGCCGACGACGGCCGACTGCGCGCCTGGAGCCGCCGGGTACCGGAGCTCACCCTCCCGTTCCTGCTCCAGGAGCGGCACGCCTTCGGGGACGAGGACGACAGCGCCCTGCACGCCGGCCACCAGTGGTTCGCCGTACGGGGCCCCTCGGACCTCGAACCGGCACCCGACGCCCGCCCGGAGAGCTGGCGGTCCGGCCCGGACGCCCTGCTCGCGCTCGCCGGCCACTTCGAGCGGTACGGCGGGCACGAGGACGGATACGCGCAGGCGGACGAGATCTGGACCGCCGCCCGCCAGCGCGCGCTGTACCTGCGGTACGTGACCTGGCAGGGCAGGACCGGCCAGGCCCCGGACGAAGGCACCGTGGAGCGGCTCTCCGCCCTGGTGGCCGACTGGGCGCGCCTGCCCATGATGATCCGCTTCGCGCGCCTGTCGCTGGGACGGCCCGGCGGCGCGCGCACCCGACCGCTGGTGGCGGCCCTGCGACAGCTGGCCGCGGACGAGAGCGCAGCCCTGGCGCCCGGCGCTGCCCTGGACAACTGACCACTTTCCGGTTCATCCCGTACGAGAGGACAACCATGCCGAACACCGGTATCGACCAGCAGCTCCCGGAGCTCATCATCCGCCACCTCGCCGAGGCCGCCGGTCTCGAACCGGACCCGGCCGTCGCGCTCTCCGCGGAGATCGGCTCCGAGGAACTGCCCGTCGGATCCATGGCCTACGTGCAGGGCCTCATCGCCGTGGAGGACGAACTGGGCGTGGCCTTCGCGGACAAGCTGTTCGCCGAGGTCCGCAAGGCGACCCTCGGCGATGTCGTCACCTACGCGCAGAGCGCCGTCGCGGCCGCCAAGGGAGCCTGACCATGGCCAGCATCCCCACCACCTGGTACAACATCATCCCCGATCTGCCCGAGCCGATCGCTCCGGACCTGCCCGCTCCGGGCGGCCGCCCCGGGCTCAACCCGCAGATCCCGACCGGTCTCGTCCGCCAGGAGCTCAGCAAGGCGAGCGACATCGCCATCCCCGCCGAGGTCCTGGAGCACTACCGGGCGTTCCGGCCCACTCCGCTGCGCCGGGCCGAGAAGCTGGAGCGCGAGCTCGGCGTCAGCGCCCGCATCTACTACAAGTACGAGGGCGGCAACGTCAGCGGCAGCCACAAGCTGAACAGCGCCCTCGCGCAGGCCTTCTACTACAAGCAGGCGGGAGCCAAGCGCCTGGTGACCGCCACCGGCGCGGGCCAGTGGGGCACCGCGCTGGCGGCGGCCTGCCGGGCCTTCGGTCTCGAATGCCACGTCTACATGGTCGGCAACAGCTACCAGGCCAAGCCCTACCGGCGCGTGGTCATGGAGATGCTGGGCGCCACCGTGGTCCCCAGCCCCACCCCCGGCACGGACGCGGGGCGCGAGGCGCTCGCCGAGAACCCGGGGACGGGCGGCAGCCTCGCCATCGCCATGGCGGAGGCGCTGGAGGACGCGCGGCGCGACAGCGGCAGCCGCTTCGCCACCGGCAGCGGTGAGTCGTACTCCCTCCTGCACCAGACCGTCATCGGCCTGGAGGCGCAGGAGCAGATGGCCGCGTACGGCGAGCAGCCCGACGTGGTCATCGCGAGCCTGGGCGCCGGCAGCAACTTCGGCGGCCTGGCCGGTCCCTTCCTGCGCGACAAGCTGCGCGGCGGCGAGGGCCCCCGGTGCATCGCCGTGGAGCCGACCGCCTGCCCGAAGCTGACGCGCGGCGTCTACCGCTACGACTTCACCGACTCCTCGCGCGCCACCCCGCTGCAGAAGATGTACACCCTGGGACACGCCTTCTCCCCGGCGGCCATCCACGCCGGCGGACTGCGCTACCACGGCACGGCGAAGATCGTCAGCTCGCTGTACTCCACGGGCACCATCGAGTCCGTCGCCTACGGCCAGAACGAAGTCCTCGCCAGCGGCCTGGAGTTCGCCCGGGCCGAGGGCATCATCCCGGCGCCCGAGTCCTCCCACGCCGTGCACGCCGCCATCGTCGAGGCCCGGAAGGCCACCGCCGAGGGCGCCGAGCCGGTCATCCTGCTCTGCCTGAGCGGGCACGGCCAGTTCGACCTCGCGGCGTACGACGCCCACCTCCAGGGAACGCTCGACGACAGCGGCCTGTCCACGGAAGAACTGGCCGTTTCGCTGAGCAGCCTGCCCGAGCAGCCGGAGACACCCGCACATGTCCACTGACGCGAAGGACGCCACCGCCACCACGGGCCGGGCCGCGGGGGGCCTGAACCACCCCCTGCCGCCCCTGCTGATCACGATGGCGCTGTGGGGCAGCGGTTTCGTGGTCTCGAAGATCGTCGTGGAGGACATACCCCACAGCGTGGCCGCGGCCGTCCGGTTCGGTTCGGGAGCCGTCGTCCTGCTGCTGATCCTGCCGCTGCTCCTGCCCGGCAAGGCGGGCATCAGCAAGGCCGACATCCGGCCGCTGGCCATCGCGGGCTTCCTGGGCGTCTTCGTGTACAACGCCGTCCTGTTCTTCGGCCTCACCTATGCGCCGGCCGTGGACGGCGCGATCATCGTGCCCATCCTGAGCCCCATCCTCACCACGGCCGCCGCGCTGCTGCTGCGCTGGGAGAAGGCCCAGTGGCACCGGGTGGCGGGGCTCACCGTCGGCGCGGCGGGGGCGGTGCTGTTCTTCTTCGGCGTCGCCGAGTCCGGCGGCGGCCGGGACCGCCTGCTGGGCGAGCTGGCCTATGTGGTCGCGGCCGTGGGCTGGGCCGCCTACACCATGATCGGCAAGCGCATCCTGGTGCAGATCGAGCCGGTCAGGGCCACGGCCTACTCCATGGCCTTCGGCTCGCTCATGCTGGCCGCCCTCGCCGTCCCGGACGTGGGCGACGTGGACTGGGGCGGCCTCTCGGGCGGCTTCTGGTGGACGATGGCCTTCCTGGTGCTCGGCCCCACGGCGATCGCGTACGCGCTGTTCTACCGCGGCGTGCGCCAGGTCGGCCCCACGACCGCGTCGGTGCTGATGTTCCTGGTCCCCGTCTCCGGCACGGTGCTGTCCTTCGTGCTCCTGGACGAGTCCATCGGCACGGGCCAGCTGATCGGCTCCCTGTTCATGCTCGTGGGCGCCGTACTGGCCGTGGCCGGACCGAAGCTGCTCCGGCGCAGGGCCGCGCCGTGACCGGCCCCGACCGTGAGGTCTCACAGAGGGAGCGAATATGAACAGGCACGCGGCACCTCCGGTCGACGACGCCGCCTTCCGGGACGCGATGGCGTCCTTCCCCTGCGCCGTGACCGTGGTCACGGCCTACGACGGCACGCGCGCGCACGGTACGACCGTCAGTGCGGTGGCCTCGCTGTCCCGCAACCCGCCTCTGGTGATGGTCGCCCTCGCGGAGGACTCCGAGCTGCTGGGGATCATCCGCAAGGCCGGCCGGTTCGGGGTCAACGTCCTGGCCGACGGCCAGGAGGACTGGGCCCGCGCATTCGCCGGGAAGGGGCGCGACAAGGGGGCCGGGATCCCGCTGAGCGACCACGGGGGAGTGCCGAGGCTCCCCGGCGTCCCGGCCTGGATGGCCTGCGAGGTGGCCGCCCTGACGCCGGGCGGGGACCACGTCATCGTGCAGGGGGCGGTGCAGTACGCGGTCTCGGAACCGCACCCCCCGCTCGTCTACCACCAGCGGACCTTCGCCACCTGCGTGGAGTCCGCACTGCACCCGGCCGGATCCGGTCGCTGACCTGGCCGCTGACCTGGCCGGAACGGCCGTCGTCGTGATCACGCCGACCGCCGTTCCGGCCCGTTGCGCGGGGCCGGGCAGGGCTGCGCGGGGCCGCACCGGAACGCGGTCGGGGTGTGGCCGGCAGGCCGGGGAAATATGATGAACGGGGTTCTTGAGCCAGGGCCTGGAAGCTGACGTACGTCGAAGCATCTCGGAGCGGTCCATGACCCCCCATCGGTCCACGCGGTCGGCGAGCGCCGACGACCTGCTGGCCCGGCTCGGGCGGCTCACGGCGCAGGCCAAGGAAGGCGCGGAGCTCCACCAGGCCCGGGTGGAGCTCGCCGAAGCCCTCCAGCGGGAGATCCTCCCGGCCGCCCTGCCCGCCGTAGCGGGGCTGCGCACGGCCGCCCGGTACGCGCCCGCCCGGCACGGGCTGAGCGTGGGCGGCGACTGGTACGACGGCTTCCGGCTGCCCGGGGGCGCCCTGGGCTTCTCCATCGGCGACGTGGAGGGCCACGACGTCGAGGCGGCCGCCTTCATGGGGCAGGTCCGGATCGCCGTACGGGCGGTTGCCGCGCACGCCGCCGACCCCGGGGAAGTCCTGAGCCGTGCCAACGACCTGCTGCTCTCCGTGGACTGCGACCTCTTCGCGACCTGCACCTTCGTCCGCTTCGACCCCGTCACCTGGGAGGTCCAGAGCGCCCGCGCGGGCCACGTGCCCGCCGTCTGGGCCACGCTCGACGGCCGGTACGGCGTCGTGGAGGACGAGGGCGGTCTGCCGCTGGGCATGCTGCCCGGCGGGCGCTACCCCGTGACCCGGCGCGGGCTGGACGAGGCCGGCTCCTTCGTCCTGCTCACCGACGGCGTCGTCGAAGGCCCGTCCTTCCCCATCGAGGCCGGGCTCGAACGGGTGGTCGAGGTGGTCCGGGCGGGGGCGGGGGCGGACCCCGGCGAGCTGGCCGCCGAGGTGATGAAGGTCGCCGACTCCACCGGCCACGCGGACGACGCCGCGGTACTCGTCCTGAGCCATGACGCGGCCTCGGCCCGGACCGGCCGACGCACCGGATGACGGGACCAGGTGACCGGACGGGGCCACAGGGCGGACGCCGCCCGCCGGTAGCGCGTGTCACGCGCGGCCGACGGGCACCGACTCCTGTCTGATGAAGTGATGCGCACCGAGGGCTTCCGACGTCTGTGCCTGGCTGTGCTCCGGATCCTCGCCGTGGCCGGCGCCTACTACCTGGGCGGCCGGATCGGCCTGCTCCAGCAGGTGGTGATCGAGGGGGCGGTCGTCACCCCGCTGTGGCCGCCCACGGGCATCGCCCTCGCCTGCCTGCTCCGGCTGGGACTGGGCGTGTGGCCGGGGATCGCGCTGGGCACCTACCTCGTGATCCAGACGATCGGCCCCTTCGAAGCCGTCGGCGTGGGGATCCTCGCGGGCAACACCCTCGCCCCCGTCTGCGCCTGCCTGCTGCTGCGCCTCGTGGGCTTCCGGATCGGGCTGGACCGGCTCAGGGACGGCCTGGCCCTGATCTTCCTGGGCGGCCTGGCGCCGATGCTGATCAGCGCCACGGTCGGAGCCGGGCTGCTGCGGTCCACCGGCAGCATCCCGGCGAGCGGATTCTGGACCACGTGGTGGACCTGGTGGGCGGGCGACGCCATGGGCGTGCTCGTGGTCACGCCGCTGCTCCTGGTCCTCAGCCGGGCCCGCATGCCCCGGGACACCTACCGGTGGGCCGAGGCATGCGCCCTGGCGGTGTCGGCCGTGGCCGTCACCCTCCTGGCGACCAGGAGCGAGCTCGCGCTGCTCTTCCTCGTCTTCCCGGTCCTCATCTGGGCCGCCCTGCGCTTCCAGCTGGCGGGGAGCGCACCGTGCATGCTGCTGGTGTCCGTACTGGCGAACGCGGCGGCGATCGACCTCATCGGTCCCTTCTCGCGCCACACCCTGACCGAGAGCATGGTCAACCTCCAGGCGCTCAACGGCAGTGCGGCCCTGACCTCCCTGCTGCTGTCGGCGCTCGTCACGGAGCACATCAACATCCGGATGCGGATCGAACAGGCATGCCAGGACCTGGCGGAGGTGGTGGACCAGCTCACGTCCGCCCGGGCGACGCCCCGCTGGCCGCCGCCCGAGCTTCCCCCGCGCACCGGCGACGCCGACGACCGCTGACCAACTCCCGGCGTCACCACCGCCACTGTCGCCCCGTCACCCCCCGCCGCGCATCCGGTCGGGGGGTCTTTCGTATACGAGCGTTCGCGGACGCACACGAGAAGTGCCGTAGTTGTGCAGAAGATTCGGAGAGTGTGTCCGTTCCGAGGAGCCGACGGGGAGGTCCCCTTAAGAAACCTTGTTGAATAACGCAGAGGGCCTGGGCGACCTTGAATCGCTCCCGTGAATCGGTCAGGGTTTCGAACCAACCCCCGGAGATCTTCCGGCTCCGCAGGGGTTCGCGCGACAGCGCGTCTTGACGCCCCACACGTCAACACGAGGAGCACCCTCTTCATGTCAACTCACAGGAACACCAGTACCCGGTCCCGGCGGATCCGCCTCCTGGCGGTCTTCACGGGGGCCGCGACCGCGGCCGGCGCCGGCATACTCTTAACTCCCTTCGCCGGTGCGACGACTCCGGCCGAGGGGACGGTGTACGGACTCGGCGCGCCCGGCGCGCTCAGCGGCAGCTACATCGTGATGCTCGACCGGGACGCGGACAAGCAGGCGCTCGCCAAGAAGTACGGCGGCGAACTGCGGCGCGAGTACACCTCCGCGGTCAACGGCTTCTCGGCGTCCGGGCTTTCGGAGGCCGCCGCCAAGCGGCTGGCCGCCGACCCGACCGTCGACAAGGTCGTCCAGAACAAGACGTTCTCCTTGAACACCACCCAGCCGAACCCCCCGTCCTGGGGTCTGGACCGCATCGACCAGACGGCGACGCCCGGGGACAAGAAGTACACGTACCCCGACGCGGGCGGCGAGGGCGTGACGGCCTACGTCATCGACACCGGCGTCCGGATCACCCACAAGGACTTCGGCGGACGGGCCGAGCACGGCTTCGACGCCGTGGACAACGACCAGAGCGCGGACGACGGGAACGGCCACGGCACGCACGTCGCGGGCACCGTCGCGGGCCAGGCCCACGGGGTGGCGAAGAAGGCGAAGATCGTCGCCGTCCGGGTGCTCGACGACAGCGGCTCCGGCACCACCGAGCAGGTCGTCGCGGGCATCGACTGGGTGACCAAGAACCACAACGGGCCCTCCGTGGCCAACATGAGCCTCGGCGGCGGTGCCGACGAGGCTCTCGACGAAGCGGTGCGCAGGGCCGTCGCCGGCGGTGTCACCTTCGCCGTCGCCGCGGGCAACGAGTCGAGCGACGCGGGTCAGGGCTCGCCCTCGCGGGTCCGGGAGGCCGTCACGGTGGCTTCCAGCACGGCGGACGACGCCCAGTCCTCCTTCTCCAACTTCGGCTCCGTCGTGGACCTCTACGCACCCGGCTCGGACATCACCTCGGCCTGGAACGACAGCGACACGGGTACGAAGACCATCTCCGGCACGTCCATGGCGACCCCGCACGTCGCCGGAGCGGCGGCGCTCTACCTGGCCGCCCACAAGGACGCCTCACCGGCGCAGGTCTCCGAGGCCCTGATCACCGGGGCCACCGCGGGCAAGATCACCAACCCCAGCGCGAGCACCCCCAACAAACTGCTGAAGGTGTCCGCCCAGTAGCAGTCCGCCCGAGGCCGTGTCGTGAAAGTCGCCTCTGGCCGGCGCCACTTCGACGACACTCCCGAACGGCAGGAGGCCGCCGCACCCCGTCACGGGTGCGGCGGCCTCCGGCCGTTCACGGAACCGGGCAGATCAGCGCAGCCACGGCTCCCACACCGCGCGGTTGCCCTCCACCCACTTCTTCGCCGCCTGCTCCGGCGACAGCTTCTCCTCGGCGATCATCAGGGAGACCTCGTTCTGCTCCTGCGTCGTCCAGCGGAACGCCTTCAGGAACGCGGCCGCCTTCCCGCCCGACTGCGCGAAGCGGGCGTTGAGGAACTTGCGCAGCGGCGTGTGCGGATAGGCGCAGGCGACCGCTTCCGGATCGGCGTCGCAGCCCGGTGTGTACGCGGGGAGCTCCACCTCCGTCATCGGGACCCGCTCGAACAGCCACTGCGGCTTGTACCAGTAGGTCAGGAAGGGCTTGCGCTCCTTCGCGAACTGCTTGATCTGGGTGATCTGCGCCGCCTCGGACCCGGCGAAGACGACCTCGAAGTCCAGGTCCAGGTTCTTCACCAGCGCCTTGTCGTTCGTGACGTAGGAAGGGGAGCCGTCCAGCAGTTGCCCCTTTCCGCGGCTCTCGGGCGTGCGCAGCTGGTCCGCGTACTTGTCGAGGTTCTTCCAGTCGGTGACGTCCGGATGCGCCTCGGCGAAGTACGTGGGGACGAACCACCCGATGTGGCCGGTCACCCCCAGCTCGCCGCCCGGCTCGATGGTCTTCTTGCCCTCGACGTACCGCTTCTCCTGCTCGGGGTGGCCCCAGTCCTCCAGGATCGCGTCGACGCGGCCCTGGCTGAGCGCGTCCCACGCGGGGACCTCGTCGACCTGGACGGTGTCCACGCGGTAGCCCAGCTCGTGCTCCAGCAGGTACGCGGCGACGGCCGTGTTCGACTGGGCGCCGACCCAGGACTGCACGGAGAGCGTGACGGTCCTGGCGTCCTCGGCGGCCGCGTACGGGGAGGACTGGCGGGTCATGTCGGCCGCGCCGCAGCCGGTGACCAGGGCGAGGCAGCCCACTGCGGCGGTCAGGGCGGTGCGGGTGCGGCGGCGCGGGGCGCGCCCCTGCTGTCGGTCCGGCATGTCAGGCCTCCTTCGCGGGCTGGGTGACACGGTCGAGCATCAGGCCCAGGCAGACGATCGCGGCGCCCGCCACCAGTCCGGTGGCCAGGTCGCCCTGGGCGAGACCGAGGACGACCTCGTAGCCCAGTGCTCCGCCGCCGACCAGACCGCCGATGATGACGACGGCGAGGACGAGGACCACCGCCTGGTTCACCGCCAGCAGCAACGCCGGCCGCGCCAGCGGGAGCTGCACCTGCCACAGCTGTTGCGAGCGGGTGGCCCCGAGCGAGCGCGCCGACTCCAGGGCGGCCGGGTTCACCTCGGCCAGCCCCTGGACGGTGATGCGTACGACGGCGGGCAGCGCGTACACGACGGCGGCCGCCGCGGCGGGCGCCCGCCCGACGCCGAACAGGGCGACCACCGGGATGAGGTAGACGAACTGCGGCATGGTCTGGCACACGTCGAGCACCGGACGCAGCAGCCGTTGCGCACGGGCGCTGCGCGCGGCGCCGACGGCGATCGCGAAGCCGAGCCCCAGGGTGACGGCGACGGCCGCGATCACCTGCGAGAGGGTGTCGAGCGAGGGCTCCCACACCCCGAGGACGCCGATGGCGGCCATGGCGAGGACGGCGGTCAGCGCGGAGCGCCAGGTGCCGGCGAGCAGGCCGAGCGCGGCGACCAGCAGCAGCACCAGCCACCACGGCATGGCCTGGAGCCCGCTGCGCAGCGGATCGAGGACCCAGCCGGTGAAGCCGGCCGCCCACTGCGCGGTGCCTCCGACCACGGGCACGCCGGAGTAGAGGTGGTCGGTCATCCAGGCGACCACGCGGTTGACCGGTTCCGCGATCGGCACGGTCCAGGACGCCGGCCACAGGGAGGTGCCCAGCATGCGGCCCGCGACCGCGACGGCCACCGCCGCGAGGACCGTGAGCAGGCGCCCGTACCATCCCGCGAACACCCGCCGCAGAAGGTGCTGTTCATCGGGATCGACCCGGTCGGTGCCCAGGCGGCGGCCGGCCGCGTCGGCGGTGCGGTCCAGCACCACGGCGAGCAGCACGATGGGGATCCCGGCGGCCAGCGCGGCCCCCACGTCGACCGAGGCGAGGGCCTGGTAGACCCGGTCGCCGAGGCCGCCCGCGCCGATCACGGAGGCGATCACGGCCATCGACAGCGCCGTCATCACGGCCTGGTTGACGCCCAGCATGAGCTTCGGCAGGGCCAGCGGGAGCCGCGCGGTCAGCAGCCGCTGCCGCCCGGTCGCGCCGAGCGAGGCCGAGGCCTCCAGCACACCGGCGTCTGCCCCGCGCAGCCCGAGCGCGGTGAGCCGGGCCATCGGCGGGGCGGCGTACACCACAGTGGCGAGCACGGCGGCGGGCACACCGATGCCGAAGACCAGCACCATCGGCAGCAGGTACGCGAAAGCCGGCAGCACCTGCATGGTGTCCAGGACCGGGCGCAGCGCGCGTCCGGTCCGCGGGGAGAGCCCGGCGGCCAGCCCGAGCAGGGCGCCGACCACCACGGCGGCGGCGACGGCCACGGTCATCAGCGCGAGGGTCTGCATCGTCGGCACCCACATGCCGAGCAGCCCGCAGGCGGCGAACGCGGCGACGCAGGTCACGGCGAGCCGGACGCCCGCGAGGCGCCAGGCGACGAGCCCGGCCAGCGCGGTGACGCCGGTCCAGCCCGCGGCGAGCAGGACCACGTACACGGCGCGGACCGACACCACCACGGTGTTGCTGACATGGCCGAAGAAGTAGAGGAAGAGCGGGTGGCCGTCCCGGTTGTCGATGATCCAGTCACCGGCCCGGCCGAGCGGCCCGGACAGGTCGACGGCCAGCGCGGCCGGCCAGCTGCCCGCACCGGGCAAGGCGAGTGCGAGCGGTACGAGGACCAGCGCGGCCACCGCGAGGGGCAGCAGCACGCGCCCGGCGCGGTGCACGAGCAGGGCCCGCACCCGGCGGACCGGGGAAGCCGGCGCGGCGGTCCTGCGGCGCTCGCAGGCCCCGGGCCTGACGGCCGGGCGGGCGGGACGGCCCGGCTCGCCGGGTTCCCGCACGGATCTGGTGGTCGTGGTCATCCGCGCCACCGCCCCGGGCCGGGTCCGGGGACACGCGTACGGTCCCTCATGCGGCCACCTCCCCCGGCCGCCCGGCGGGCAGGCCGGCCACCACCGCGAGCAGCGCCGCGTCGTCGACCACGCCCAGGCACCGGCCGCCCTCGACGACCCGCGCCGGACAGCCGCCGCGGGCGACCGCCTCGATGGCCTGGGCGACGGTCGTGGCGGGGGAGAGTGCGGGGCCCTGGTCGGCCTCGCCGGGCGCCGCGGGACGCATCGCGCCGCGCACGGTGAGCACCTGCTCGCGCGGCACGTCGCGGACGAAGTCCCGTACGTAGTCGTCGGCGGGCGAGCCCACGATCTCCTCGGGGGTGCCGAGCTGGACGATCCGGCCGTCGCGCATCAGCGCGATCCGGTCGCCCAGACGGAGGGCCTCGGCCAGGTCGTGGGTGATGAAGACCATCGTGCGGCCCTCCTCGTGGTGGAGCCGGGCCACCTCCTCCTGCATCTCGCGGCGGATCAGCGGGTCGAGCGCGCTGAACGGCTCGTCGAACAGGAGCACTTCCGGGTCGGCGGCGAGCGCGCGGGCGAGCCCCACGCGCTGCTGCTGACCGCCGGAGAGCTGCCCGGGCCTGCGCTTCTCCAGTCCGTCGAGGCCGACCTTGGCCACCATCTCGGCGGCCTTGGCGCGCCGGTCGGCGCGGTTCACGCCCTGGATCTCCAGGCCGTAGGCGACGTTGTCGAGGACGGTGCGGTGCGGCAGCAGACCGAAGTGCTGGAAGACCATGGCGGCGCGGTGGCGGCGCAGCGCGCGCAGCCGGCCCGCGTCCATGGCGAGGACGTCCTCGCCGTCGATGGACAGGGAGCCGGCGGTGGGCTCGATCAGCCGGGTCAGGCAGCGCACCAGTGTGGACTTGCCGGAGCCGGACAGGCCCATGACCACGAAGACCTCGCCCTTGCGGACGTCGAAGGCGACGTCGCGGACAGCGGCGGTGCAGCCGGTCCGCTCGCGCAGTTCGGCGGCGGACAGCTCCGCGTGCGCGGAGCCCGGCACCTTCGCGGCCTCGCCCTCGGGGCCGAAGACCTTCCACAGGCCCCTCACCGAGAAGACGGGAGAGCCGTCGGCGGAGCGGGCAGCGCTCTCGCCGGTGTTCGTCCGCGGGGTGTTCACCGGGCCTCGCCGCCCAGCAGCTCGGCGGCTTTCTCGCCGACCATGAGTACTCCGATCATCGGGTTGACCGCGGGCATCGTGGGGAAGACGGAGGCATCGGCGATCCGGATGCCGTCGAGCCCGCGGATCTTCAGGTCCGGGCCCACCACGGCGGTCTCGTCGTCGGCGGCGCCCATCTTGCAGGTCCCGGCGGGGTGGTAGACGGTGTGGGCCACCGAGCGGGCGTACGCGCTCAGTTCCTCGTCGCCGGTGATCTCCGGGCCCGGGCAGACCTCGCGCCGCAGCCAGCCGGCCAGCGGCTCGGTCGCGGCGATCTCGCGCGCCAGCTTGATGCCGTCCACCAGCGTCCGGCCGTCGTAGTCCTCCTCGTCCGTGAAGTACCGGAAGTCGAGGGCCGGTTTGACCTCGGGGTCCGCGCTGGTGAGGTAGAGGCGGCCGCGGCTGCGCGGCTTGGGGATGTTGGGGGTCATCGAGACGCCGTGCGCGGGGCGTTCGTAGCCCAGCCGCTCCGGGTTGTCGGTGAAGGGGATCTGGTAGAAGTGGAACATCAGGTCCGGACCGGGGGAGTCGGGGTCGCGCCGGACGAACAGGCCCGCGTCGCTGTCCATCGCCGAGTTCTCGGGGATCGGCCCGTCCGTCTCCCAGACGATCACCGACTCCGGGTGGTCCAGCAGGTTCTCGCCGACCCCGGGCAGGTCGTGGACCGGGGGGATGCCGAGGGCCTCCAGGTCCGCGCGCGGGCCGATGCCGGAGTGCAGCAGCAGCCGCGGGGTGTCGACGGCGCCCGCGCACACCAGCACCTCGCGGCGGGCGGTGATCAGCGACCGGTTGCCGTCCTTGTCCCGCACGTTCACCCCGCGGGCCCGGGTGCCGTCCAGCTCCAGCCGGTACGCCCAGGTCTCCAGCAGCAGGTGCAGGTTGGGCCGCTCGTCCATGACCGGGTGGAGGTAGGCCACCGAGGCCGAGGAACGCTTGTTGGTCTCCGGGTGGTAGGCCAGGTCGAAGAACCCGACGCCCTCGTGGAACGGCTTCCGGTTGAAGCCCTCGACGCGGGGCACGCCCAGGGCGCCCTGCGCCGCCTCCACGAAGTCGGCGGCGATGGCGTTGCGGTCCGCCTCGCCGACCGGCACGACGTTGTTCAGCAGCCGGTCGAAGTACGGGTCCATGGCGGCCGCGTGCCACCCTTCGGCGCCCGCGTCCGACCACTCGTCCCAGTCGGAGGGCAGCGGCTTGAAGGCGATGAGGGTGTTGTGCGAGGAACAGCCGCCGAGGACGCGGGCCCGGCTGTGCCGGATGTGCGAGTTGCCGCGCGGCTGCTCGGTGGTGGGGTAGTCGTAGTCGAGCTCCCCGCCGAGCAGGCCCATCCAGCGGCGCAGGGTGAGCACGTCGGGACGGTCCACGTCACTCGGTCCGCCCTCGATGACGGCGACGGTGACGTCCGGGTCCTCGGTGAGGCGCGAGGCGATCACCGAGCCGGCCGTGCCGCCCCCGACGACGACGTAGTCGTACGCCTGCTCGTCCCCGTCCTCGCGTTCGTGCTCGTGGTGCTGCGTGGTGGTCGTGGTCATCTCTCGTGCCCTTTCAGCCCGCGAACCAGCGCACGGGGCGCGGAGCGAGGTTCTGGTAGACGTGCTTCGTCTCGCGGTATTCGGCGAGGCCGGCCGGGCCGAGCTCGCGCCCGATGCCGGACTTGCCGAAGCCGCCCCACTCGGCCTGCGGCAGGTAGGGGTGGAAGTCGTTGATCCAGACGGTGCCGTGGCGCAGCCGGCCGGCGACCCGGCGGGCGCGGCCCTGGTCCGCCGTCCACACGCCGCCGGCCAGCCCGTACTCGGTGTCGTTGGCCAGGGCGACGGCCTCGGCCTCGGTACGGAAGGTCTCCACGGTCAGGACCGGCCCGAAGACCTCCTCCCGTACGACCCGCATCCCTCGGTGGCAGCCGTCGAGGACGGTCGGTCGGTAGAAGTGCCCCGGCCCCTCCGGGCGCCGGCCCCCGGCGCGCAGTACGGCGCCCTCCTCGAGCGCGGAGGCGACGTACGCCTCGGTCCGCGCGAGCTGGGCGGCCGAGACCAGCGGCCCGCACTCCACGCCCGGGTCGGTGCCGCGGCCGAGGCGGATCCGGTCGGCGCGGCGGGCGAGTTCGGCGACGAACCGCTCGCTCAGCGACTCCTCGACGATCAGCCGCGAACCGGCCGAGCACACCTGGCCGCTGTGCAGGAAGGCCGCGTTGAGGGCCTGGTCGACGGCGGTGTCGAAACCCGCCTCGGTGGCGCAGGCGTCGGCGAAGACGACATTGGGGTTCTTCCCGCCGAGTTCCAGGGCCACCTTCTTGACCGTGTCGGCCGCCGCGCGCATGACCTTCGTACCGCTGGCGAGGCCGCCGGTGAAGGAGACCAGGTCGACGTCGGGGTGCTCGGCGAGGCGGGCGCCGACCGGGTCGCCGGGGCCGGTCACCAGATTGGCGACCCCGGCGGGCAGACCCGCCTCCACCAGCAGCCCGATCAGCGCCACCGTGGTCAGGGGGGTGATCTCGCTCGGCTTGATCACGAAGGTGTTGCCCGCCGCCAGAGCCGGGGCGATCTTCCAGCTGGCCTGGAGCAGCGGGAAGTTCCACGGCGTGATCAGGGCGCACACCCCGACCGGCTCGTGGACGACCACGCTGTGGATCTCGGGGGAACCGGCGTCCACGACGCGCCCGGCGCCCTCGTTGATCACGAGGTCGGCGAAGTAGCGGAAGGCGTCGCTGACGCAGTCCACGTCGATGCGGCCCTCTTCGAGCGCCTTGCCCGCGTCCCGGCTCTCCAGGAGCCCGATGCGCTCGCGGTCGCGCTGGAGCAGGTCGGCCGTACGGCGCAGCAGCGCGGCGCGCTCGGCGACCGGGGTGCCCGGCCACTGGCCGGCGTCGAAGGCGGCCCGCGCGGCGCCGACGGCCGCGTCGGTGTCCGCCGCGCCGCCCTCGGCGACCACGGCGAACGGCTCGGCGTCCGCGGGGTCCAGGACATCCCTGACCGCCCCCGAGACGGCCGCCCGCCAGGTTCCGGCGATGTGAATGGTCTTCTCTTCCGACACGACGCGCTGTACCTCCGGTTCCCGCACCGCGGTGGTCCCGCGGTGGTCTCGCAAGAACCGCGCGTGCCCCGTGCCCCGGGAGTCATGTCCCATCCGTCACTCGAAGTGACAGGAGTCACGTCGGCGGCGCTGTTTCGGAGGCTGTTTCGGAGGCACCCGCTGGGACCCGTAGGCTCGTGTTCCTTCGTGCCGTACGCCCCGGGGGGAAGCCGCCATGCCGCAGACCGGTCCGCAGTCCGTCGACCGCGCGCTGGCGATCCTCGACGCCGTGGCCGACACGGCGGGTCCGGTCAGCGCCAAGGCGCTGGCGCGGCAGGCGGGCTGCTCGCTGTCCACCGCGTACCACCTGCTGGCCCCGCTCACGGAGCGCGGCTACCTCCTGCGCACGGCGCGCGGCTACGTGCCGGGACCGCGCATCCCCGGGCTGCACCGGGACTACCTGCGCCATCTGGAGCCCGCCGGGCGGATGACCGACCTGCTGGCCCGGCTGCGCCGGGCCACCGGCGCCGAGGCGTACTACACGGCCTACCGGGGCGGCCTCATCACCGTCGTCGACACCACCGCCCCGGTCACGGACACCGCCAACCCCTTCGGGCCGGGGCGCGAGACCCGGGCGCACGCCACCGCGCACGGCAAGGCGCTGCTCGCGGAGCTGCCCCGGCCGCTCCGGCGGCGCTACCTCGCCGAGCACGGGATGGCCCGCCTGACCGGTTCGACCATCGTCAGCGCCGACGCCCTGGAGGCGGAGCTGGCCCGGGTGCGCGGGCAGGGCTACGCGGTCTCGCTGGGGGAGGCCGATCCCGCGTACACCTGCGTGGCGGTCGCCCTGCCGAGGCCGCGGGCGGGCGAGGACGACGCCGTGCACGCCCTGTCGGTGTCGCTGCCCACCGAGGAGTTCCGGCGGCGCCCGGCCGAGATCCGTACCGCGCTCGCGCGGGCGGCGGCGTCGCGTCCCTGACGGGGATTTCCGGCCCTGCCGGAATCCGGACGGATCCGGGGTGCGGCTCCCCGGCTCCGCCTGCCAGGCTGAAACCATGATTTTCATAGCCGTCAGGTTCGACGTCCGTCCGGAGCACAGCGACAACTGGCTCGCGCTCGTCGACGACTTCACCCGGGCCACCCGCAACGAGCCGGGGAACCTCTTCTACGACTGGTCGCGCAGCGTCGACGACCCGAACAAGTACACCCTCCTGGAAGCCTTCGCCGACGCCGAGGCGGGCGCCGCGCACGTCGCGTCCGCGCACTTCAAGGCCGGGATGGAGACGCTGGCCGGAGCCATCGCCACGACCCCGGAGATCATCCACGTCGAGGTGCCCGGCCAGGGCTGGAGCGCCATGGCCGAGCTGTCCCCGCGCCCCTGAAGGTCCCTGGGTCGTGTCGTCGAAGTGCCGTCTGGCTGGTGGGGTCCGGCACGCACGCTCGCCGCGTTGTCGTCGGTCGCCGATGCTCCGCATCGACTCCCTCCTCCGCCTTGCGATCGCACGCACCGGACCCCACCAGCACCGCCCTGCGGGCGGCCGACGCCACTTTGACGACACTCCCTAGCCCGGAAGGCCGAGCAGGCGGGCCGCCGTCTCGCGCATCTCGACCTTGCGGATCTTCCCGGTGACGGTCATGGGGAACTCCTCCACGACGTGGACGTAGCGCGGGATCTTGAAGTGGGCCAGCCGTCCGTCGCAGTACGCGCGGACGGCACCCGCCGTGAGCGGCTCCGCGCCCTCGCGCATCCGGACCCACGCCATCAGCTCCTCCCCGTACTTCGGGTCGGGAACACCGATGACCTGCACGTCCAGGACGTCGGGGTGGGTGTGGAGGAACTCCTCGATCTCGCGCGGATAGAGGTTCTCCCCGCCGCGGATCACCATGTCCTTGATGCGGCCCGTGATGCTCAGGTAGCCCTCTTCGTCCATGACCGCGAGGTCGCCGGTGTGCATCCAGCGCGCCGCGTCCACCGCCTCGGCGGTCCGCTCCGGTTCGGCCCAGTAGCCGAGCATGACCGAGTAGCCGCGGGTGCACAGTTCGCCCGGCTCCCCCCGGGGAACGGTCCGTCCGGTGTGCGGGTCCACCACCTTGACCTCCAGGTGCGGCCCGACGCGGCCCACGGTCGACACCCGGCGCTCGACGGAGTCGTCCGCGCGGGTCTGCGTCGACACCGGCGAGGTCTCCGTCATCCCGTAGCAGATGGACACCTCGGCCATCCCCATGCGGTCGATGACCTCCTTCATCACCTCGACGGGACAGGGCGAGCCCGCCATGATGCCCGTCCGCAGGCTGGACAGGTCGTACGCGGCGAAGCCGGGCTCGGCCAGCTCCGCGATGAACATGGTGGGCACCCCGTAGAGCGAGGTGCAGGACTCCGCCTCGACGGCGGCCAGGGTGGCCGCCGGGTCGAAGGACGGCGCGGGGATCACCATGGCCGCGCCGTGGCTGGTGCAGGCGAGATTTCCCATCACCATGCCGAAGCAGTGGTAGAAGGGCACCGGGATGCAGACCCGGTCGTGCTCCGTGTAGTGGCACAACTCGCCCACGAAATATCCGTTGTTGAGGATGTTGTGGTGGGAGAGGGTGGCGCCCTTGGGGAAGCCGGTGGTCCCCGAGGTGTACTGGATGTTGATGGGGTCGTCGGGACTCAGCGCGGCCTGCGCCCGTACGAGGTCGGCCGGGTCACCGCGCCGGCCCCGCTCCAGCAGGGAGGCCCAGAGGGGGCCTTCCAGCAGCGCCACGAACTCCAGCTCCGGGCAGCGCGGCCGCACCTCCTCGATCATCGCCGCGTAGTCGGAGCTCTTGAAGCGCGCCGCCGCGACCAGCAGCCGGATCCCGGACTGCTGGAGCACGTACGCGAGTTCGTGCGAACGGTATGCGGGGTTGACGGTGACGAGGACCGCCCCGATCTTGGCGGTGGCGTACTGCACGAGGGTCCACTCGGCGCGGTTGGGAGCCCAGATGCCGACGCGGTCCCCCTTGGCGATGCCGAGGTCCAGCAGCCCGAGCGCGAGGGCGTCCACGTCGGCGGCCAGCTCCGCGTACGTCCACCGGCGTCCGGTGGCGCGGTCGATCAGGGCGTCGCGGCGGGGGAACCTGCGGACCGTGCGGTCCAGGTTCTCTCCGATCGTGTCGCCCAGCAGCGGCACCTCACACACCCCGGACGCATAACTCGACGCGGCAGACACACGTGACTCCTGGACTCGATGACGGGACCCGTGACGGGACTCCGTGACAGGGCGCGGGGCCGGGCCCCGCGGGCCGGCGGCTCCCCGTGACCGCCGCCGTCCGTACCCAGGGCTACCCCGCGAGGTGCCCGCCAACCGGGGCCTGCGCCGCGGCCGCTCAGCGGACGGCGACCACGACGTGGCTGTGCCCGAACTGCCAGACGGTCCCGGCGTGCCGGAACCCGGCCTCGCGCAGGAGGGCGAGATGGCCCGACAGGGTCAGGTCGTTCCCCTCGCACTCGGGATGCCGGTGCGGTTCGCAGCGCGCGAGGCGGGGCGCCAGCTCCGGGTCCGCGGCCGCCTCTGCCCACCACGACTCCCAGTCCTCGGCACTGTCCAGGTGGCGTTGCGAGCGGCGGAGCCCGATGTGCTGGGCGAGCCGGGAGACCGCCGTCGCGTCCGGGCTGATGTGGTCGCCGTTGACGAGGACGCCGCCGGGGCGCAGCCGCGCCGCCAGCTCCCGGTAGACCCGGCGCAGGGTGCGTTCGCCCAGGTAGTGCAGGGCCGTCGCCGACACGGCCGCGTCCACCGGACGGTCCAGGGCGAGCGCCTCCAGCCAGCCGGGCCCGCCGATCACGGCTTCCACGTAGCGCAGGGCCGGCCCGTAGTAGGAGCTGCCCAGTTCCAGCAGGAGGGGATCGGCGTCGACGGCCAGCACCTCGGCCGCCGGGAGCCGGGCGGCCAGCCGGGAGGCCAGCGCCCCCGGGCCGCTGCCCAGGTCGAGCACCAGCGGCGCGGGCTGCCCGAGCGTCACGTGCTCGACGACATCGGCCATGACCGTGAACCTCTCCTCCCGGTCCACCGCGTACCGCTGCTGCTGGCTCTCCCAGCGCTCCACCCACCGCGCCGCCGTCGCCGTACTCACGCCCATAATGGAAATCATTGCAGATTGGCGAGGGTGGTGAGCAACTCAGTCATCTCCTCGGGTGTGTTGTGCACGTGCAGACTCACCCGTACCGACCCCTCCTTGTCCGGCACCCCGGCCTGGCAGTGCCCGTCGGAGCGCACCATGAACCCGTGGCTGAACAGGATGAACCCGAGGTCCTGGGCGTCGATCCCGCGGTGCCGGAACGTCACGATGCTGCGCCGCCGCTGCACCGCCGACCCGGCCGCCAGGCTCGACCGGCAGCCGAGGACCTCGTACGCGGGCATCCGTGCGAGTCCGTCGGTCAGCAGGGAGGTCAGCGCCACCGTCCAGCGTTCGATGCGCTCGATGCCCGCCGCGTCGAGCCAGTCGAGGGCCGCCGCCAGGGAGACGATCCCGACCGTGTTCGGCGTACCGCTCCAGCCGCCTGGCCGGAAGGCGGGGCCGCGCTGCCCGCGGGCCCAGACCGCGCCGGTGCCGGGCAGGGCCATGGCCTTGTGGCCGGAGAAGACCACGAAGTCCACGTCGAGGCCGGCCACGGACACCGGGAGGTGGCCGACGCTCTGCGCGGCGTCCAGGCAGATGGGCACGTCCGGCCCGACCACCCGGCGGATGCGGTGCACGTTCATGTCGACCCCGTGCACGTGGTGCACGTGGGTGGCCGCGACGAAGCGGGTGCGCGGTCCGGCGATCCCTTCGAGCGCCTGCGGGTCGTAGTCCCCGGAACCCTCCTGGCGGGGCAGCTCCCGTACCCGGACGCGGACCCCCTGGCGGGCCAGCAGGTCCCGGGCCTCCAGCCACGGCGACAGGTTCGCCTGATGGTCGGCGAACGGGACGACGATCTCGTCCCCGTCCCCCAGCAGGCCGGGCAGCCAGTCCCGGGCGAGGGTGCGCAGCCCTTCCGTGGCCCCGCTGGTGAAGTGCACCGAGGACCGGTCCGGCCGCGGATCGCCCAGGAACTCCTTGATCCGGTCGCGGGCGCCCTCCACCAGGGCCGTCGTGGTGTTGGCCCACGGGTACGAGCCCCGGCCCGCGTTGGCGTTCGAGCGGACGAGGTAGTCCTGTACGGAGTCCAGGACGGCCTGCGGCTTCTGCGCGGTCGCCGCGCTGTCCAGGTACACCAGACCGGGATGGCCGAGCACGATCGGGAACTGGGCGCGCAGGCCGCGCTGCCACGACGCCAGTTCCGCGAGGTCCGCCGTGGGGTCCGCCGCCATGTCAGTCACGCACCAGCGGTGCTCCGGCGTCCCGCCAGGCGACGATGCCGCCCGCGAGACTTCGTACGTCGGGATGGCCCATCCGCGTCAGCAGGGCCGCGTACCGGGCGGACTTCTCGCCGACCGGGCAGGCCAGCAGCACCGGCTGCCGCTTGCTGAACGGCAGGCCGCCCCGGACGAGTTCGTCGAAGAGCTCGTCCACGATGTTCACCGAGCCGTCGATGTGCAGCGCGGCGTACGCGAACGGGCCGCGCAGGTCGACCACCAGCGGACGGCTCTCCTCCAGCCACTTGCGGGCTTCGCCGACCTCGATGGAGGAGGCCGACCGGACCTCGGCCTCGGTGAGCGTGGCCACCGAGTTGCGCACCGCGGGCCGGCCGAGCAGCTCCGGGCGGCGCCGGCGCACGTAGCCGAGATAGCTCTCCACCCGGTCGCAGACGATGAAGACGGCCGTCCTGCGCCCGGGCCCGGCGCTCTCGTGGTCCAGCGCCCGCAGGTGGCGCACGGCCCCGAAGTACGCCGCCCCGCCGGTCGGCCCGGCCAGCAGCCCGCAGCGGCGCAGCAGCGTCAGCATCCCGTCGAGGGCCTCGTCCGCGCTCACCGACTCGATCGTGTCGTAGGTCGCGGGATCGAAGATGCCGACCTCCTGGACCTCGTCGATGGTGCGGATACCGGGGATGAAGTCGGACTTCTCCCCGACCAGCCCGACGACCCGCACGTCCGGATCGTGGGCGCGCAGCGCCGAGGCCACCCCGGTGGACGAACCGGCGGTCCCCACGCAGGCGATGAACCAGTCCGGTGCGCGCCCGTCCAGATCGGCAACGATCTCCGGACCGGTGCCCGTGGCGTGCGCCTCGGTGTTGAGGGCGTTGAAGTACTGGTCCGTGTGGAGGTGCGCGCCGCCCGGGCGGTTGAGCTGCTGGTGGAAGAGGGTCAGCGGATCGTCGGTGTCGGTCGGGTCCAGGCATTCGCTCCGGCCGGGCAGCTCCTCGATCTCGGCCCCCAGCAGCAGGAGCAGGTCCTTGATCTCCGGAACGCGCATCCGGTTGGTGACGCTCTTGAACGGCAGCCCGTGCATCCCGGCGATGAGGGCGAGCGCCTTGGCGGTGTTCCCGCTGGACAGCTCGACCACCGTCTCGCCGCGCTCCCGGGCGCCGGGCAGACCGTCGCGCACCATGTTCCAGGCGGCCCGGTCCTTCAGCGAGCCGAAGGGGTTGAGCATCTCCAGCTTGGCGTACAGGTCGATGTGGCGCAGGCCGTGCACGGCCGGGTCGATGCGGACCAGCGGGGTGTTGCCGATGGCCTCGGTGATGCTGTCGTACCTCATGCGGACCGTCCCCCCGTACGTGTGACCGGCCAGTACTGCTCGTCGAGGCACCAGCCCCAGGAGCCGTTCTCCTCGTCCACGGCGGCCTTGCGGGCCGTGGGCTGCTGCTGGGCGCCGGTGGCGGTGAAGTCCATGCAGTAGCCGGCCGTGTTGGCGAAGGCGAGCAGGTCACCCGGCCGCGGCAGCCCGGGCAGGAACACCGTCCGGCGGGTGATCAGGTCGGCCTCCAGGCAGAGGTTGCCCAGGAGGTGGACGCCGACCGGCCCGCCGGTGCCGGTGCCTGTGCCGGGCGCGGCGGGGTCGCGGCGCAGGAGTACGGGGTCCACGAGGACCCCGTGGTCCTCCAGGCCCACGTCCCCCGCGTTCAGGGCGAGCCGTACGAGGTGGCCGTGGCCGCCGCCCTCGGGGGGCCGTACCTCCAGCACCCGCCCGAGGGTGACCCCGCACTGGTCCGTCAGGGCCCGGCCGGGTTCCGCGTAGAGGTCGCACAGGCTCTCCAGGAGCAGCGTGCCCAGCGGGCGTCCCAGGGTGGGCGCCGGGAGGGAGAGCAGCTCGTCGAGGTAGGCGGCGCCGGCCAGGGGGCGGTGCGCCGGGTACAGCCCCAGGGCCCCCTTGAGGGTGCCGTTCTCCACGCGCAGGCCGTAGCCGTGCCCGCCCCAGGTCAGCGGTGGCCGGCGGCCCATCACGGCGTGGGTGAGCTCGGTGGTGTACCGCTCCCACTGGGCGGCGTGGGCAAGGTAGTTGACGCCGAAGCCGCCGCCGACGTCGATGACGGACGGCTGGAACCCCCGGATCCGTAACTCCTCGGTGGCCCGCAGACAGCCCTCCAGAGCGGTCGCCTTCTCGTCCAGGCTCGTGGTGTCGAGGTGGTAGCCCACGCCGATCGGTTCGAGCGCGTCCCGGTGCCGTTCGAGCACGTCGAGCAGCCCGTCCAGGGCCTTGACGGAGGTCCCGAATCGGCTGCGGCGCGACAGCACCCTGGTGCCGGAGACCTCGAACTCGGACAGGCGCAGCAGGACGCGCAGCCGCGGCAGGCCGTACGCGCCGACGAGGGCGGCCGCGTCCGCCAGTTCCGCGGCCCCGTCGGCGTTGACGGTGGCCCCGCAGCGCGCGGCGAGCCAGAGGAACTCGGGGTCCTTCGGCCCGGTGACCATGATCCGGTCGCCGGTGAACCCCGACGCGAGCGCGTGCTGCAGCTCGCCGAGCGATGCGGCGTCGAGGGCGGCGTCGGTGGTGCTGAGCCGCCGGACCAGTGCGCTGGAGCGGTTGGCCTTGTGCGCGTAGTAGATCCGGCCGCCGAGGTGGTGGCGACGCAGGACGGAGCGGAACTCCGCCACGTTCTGCGCGAACTGCTGCGGCAGTACGAGGTTCAGGGGCGATCCGAGCCCGTCCACGAGGGCGTGCGGGAAGCCGGCCGTGTCCAGCAGGGACGCCAGACGTGGTGCCAGCCGCGGTTCCAGGTACAGAGGTGCGTCGCTCATCCCAGCTGTTCCTCCCCGACGAGGAATACGTACCGGTTTCGGCAAACGGTCATAAGACCGTAACCCTCACCGGGCCCTTTGCGCCCGGCCCGGCGCCGGAGGGACTGCAACCCGCCGCCGGACGGCCGGATCGGGACGGTCGGCGGCCGGGCGGCCATGAGGCTAGTATGTGGGAATGGAAATCATTCCCAATAACGATCTCGGCTCAGCGAGAGGCAGGTAACACCCTTGTCCGCCCACTGCCAACTGACCGGTGCCCGGCCCGGCTTCGGCAACACCATCTCCCACTCGCACCGGCGCACCTCCCGCCGCTTCGACCCGAACATCCAGCGCAAGCGCTACTGGCTGCCCGGCGAGGGCCGCTACGTGCGCCTGACCCTGAGCGCCAAGGCGATCAAGACCGTCGACGTCATCGGCGTCGAGGCGGCCGTGGCCCGGATCCGGGCCCGGGGGGTGAAGGTCTGATGGCGAAGAAGAGCAAGATCGCCCGGAACGAGCGGCGCAAGGAGGTCGTCGCGCGGTACGCCGCCCGGCGCGCCGAGCTGAAGGAGGTGCTGCGCCGTCCGTCCTCGACCGAGGCCGAGCGCCGCGACGCCCTGGCGGAGCTGCGCCGGCAGCCCCGCGACGCCAGCGCGACCCGCGTGCGCAACCGGGACGGTGTGGACGGCCGCCCCCGCGGTCACCTCCGCAAGTTCGGCCTCTCCCGCGTCCGCATGCGCGAGCAGGCCCACGCCGGGTTCCTCCCCGGAGTCACCAAGTCCTCCTGGTAGCACGCCCCGGCCCGGCGCCGGGAAAGGTGCGGGCCCGCACCCCCACCGGGGGTGCGGGCCCGCACCGGACAGCAGCTCGGTACGGGGTGTCAGCGCGCGTTTTGCTCCGGCAGGTCCACCTCGGCCGGAGCCGTGACCGCGAAGCCGCGGGCGGTGGCCTTCGCGGGCTGCTTACCGCAGAACGCGGCTTCGAGGGTGCCGCCGAGGGCCGTGTTCGCGGTGCCCCTGTTCGAGGTGTTCGCCATGGCGGCGAGGCTGCGGCGGCCGTCCCGGGTGGCGAAGGCGTAGGTGTAGAAGCCCTGGACGGTGCCCGTGTGACCGTAGACCGAGGTGCCGCAGGAGAGGTCGTAGCGGCGCAGGCCCAGCCCGTAGAAGCGGGTGTTCGTGGTGTCGGTCGGGGTCATGGTGATCATGGCGTCCAGCATCGACGGGGACAGCAGCCGGCCGCCGAGGAGCGCGGACGTGAAGGTGTTCAGGTCGGCCGCGTTGGAGATGACCGCCCCGGCGGACTGGGCCCACGACACCGTCTGCTCGGTGGAGTCCACGAGGGGCGCGCCCTCCTCGTCCGGGTGGAGGTAGCCGCGCGTGTGCAGCCCCTTGATGGTGGTGCTGGGGTGGACGTACGAGGTGTTGCGCAGGCCCAGGCGCTTGATGATGCGGCGGTCGTACTCCTTGGCCACCTTGTTGCCGGTGGCCTTCTCGATGAGCATGCCGACGACGACGAAGTTGGTGTTCGAGTACTTGTACGCCACGCCGGGCTCGGTCGTCCGCGGCTCGCTCAGCGACAGCCCGACGAGCTCCTGGTAGGTGAACACCTTGTTCCGCACGGCCTCGAACCCGGGCACGGTCTGGGCGAACATGGCGTTCGTGTAGTCCGCCAGCCCGCTGCGGTGGGTCAGCAGGTGCCGCACGGTGATCCGGTCGTCGGGCAGCAGGCCGGGCAGGTAGTGGTTGACGGAGGTGTCCAGGTCGATCTTCTTCTCGGCCACCAGCTGGAGCAGCACGACGGAGGAGAAGGTCTTGCTGACGCTGCCGATCCGGAAGCGGGCCTTGGTGTCCATGGCCGCACCCGTGGCCCTGTCGCGTACGCCCGTGGTCCTGGTGAGGACACCCTTCGGGCCGCTGAGGCGCACCATGGCGCCCGGAGCGCCGGCGTCGGTCGTGTTCTTCAGCGCCTGGGCCAGGGCCTCGAGGTCGGGAGCCGGTACGGCGGCCTCGGCGGCCGCGGCCGGGCGGGCCGGTGCGGCGTGCGCGACGGTCACCGGCGCGGCGGTGGCCACCAGGGCCAGCAGGGCGGTGGCGCTGAGGGCCAGACGTCGGTTGACGGGCAGAAGCATGCTGTTCCCCTGGAGGTATGGGTCCGGAAGAAGGCGGGCCTTCGCGGACTCGGCTGTGCGTGAGCTCAATTGGTCGTACTGAGCGGCACGAGCTTACGGAAGATCTACCAGGGGTTCGGTGAGAAGGCCGCGGGCGGTGGCACGCGGGCCGAAGAGCCGCACGCGAGCCAGGCCGGAGCGGCGGCGGGGGAGGGCCCGGACAGGACCTGGGCCCTGGGCGGGAGCGCCTTGGCGATCCGCCCTGATCGGCGAGCCGCCTCCTACGGGGTGCCGCGGAGGGAGGACACGCCGTCGGGGAGGGGCTGTTCGGCCCAGATGGTCTTGCCGCGGGCGTGGTAGCGGGTGCCCCAGAGCTGGGCCAGCTGCGCCACCATGAACAGGCCGCGGCCGCCCTCGTCCGTCTCCAGGGCCCGCCGGACGTGCGGGGAGGTGCTGCTGCCGTCGGAGACCTCGCAGATCAGTTCGCGGTCGCGGATCAGCCGCAGCCGGATCGGCGGGCTGCCGTAGCGGACGGCGTTGGTGACGAGCTCGCTGACCACCAGTTCCGTGGTGAACTCCAGCTCCTCCAGGCCCCATTCGGCGAGCTTCCGGGTCGCGAGCCCCCGGGCCCGGCCCACCACCTCGGGTTCGGACGCCAGCTCCCAGCTGGCGTGGTGGTCCGGATCCAGCCCGCGCACCCGCGCCATCAGGAGGGCGGCGTCGTCGTGCGGGCGGGTCGGCAGCAGGCGTCCCATCACCTCGTCGCAGACGGCGTCGAGGCTCCCGTCGGGCCGCAGCCCGCTCAGCGCCGTGCGCAGCCGGTCGAGCCCCGCGTCGAGCGGCTGGTCCTGCGAGCGCACCAGGCCGTCGGTGTACAGCACGAGCAACTCCCCGTCGGCCAGCGTCAGTTCACCGTTCTCGAAGGGGAGCCCGCCCCGCCCGAGCGCGGACCCGACGGGCAGGTCGAGGACCTCGACCCGGCCGTCCCGGGCCGATACGCGCGCCGGTGCCGGATGCCCCGCGCGGGCCAGCACGCAGACCCGTGAGACCGGGTCGAACACCGCGTACACGCAGGTCGTCCCGGCCGCCCCGCCCGTGAGCCCGTGGCCGTGCTCGTCCTGCAAACGGCCCACCAGGTCGTTCAGCCGGCTCAGCAGGTCCTCGGGCGGCAGATCGAGGTCCGCGAGGGTCCGTACCGCCGTGCGCAGCCGGCCCATGGTCACCACCGAGTGCAGGCCGTGCCCCACCACGTCCCCCACCACCAGTGCCACCCGCGCGCCCGACAGGGGGATGACGTCGAACCAGGCACCCCCCAGCACGGAGTGGCCGCTGGCCGGCACGTACCGGCCCACCGCTTCCACCGCGCCGAGCTCCGGCAGCCGCTGGGGGAGCAGACTGCGCTGGAGGGCCAGGGCCGTCGTGCGCTCCCGGGTGTACCGGCTCGCGTTGTCGATGCACACGGCGGCGCGTCCCACGATCTCCTCGGCCAGCAGCACGTCGTCGGCCTCGAACGGGTGCGCGCGCTCGGAGCGCACGAAGACCGCGGTGCCCAGCGCCGCGCCCCGCGCGAACAGCGGGACCAGCAGCCAGGAGTGGACCCCGTACTCGCTCACCAGGGCGGCCCGGCCCGGGTCCGCCGAGGCGAACTCGGCGACCAGCTCCGCACCCGTCATCAGCGCGGGCTCACCGCTCGCCAGCGACAGCGCGAAGGGCGACGCGGGCCCCGAGGCGAACTGGTCGACCTCGCCCATGGGGACCATCGCCTCGCTCCGCGCGCCCGGCGCGACCGAACTCGCGGCCCGGCGCTGCGGCACGGCTCCGCGCACCGGATCGTAGGCCGGACCGTGCGAGGGCTCCTCACCGCCGAAGACCGGGTCCAGCAGGTTGACGTAGGCGTGGTCGGCGAAGCGCGGGACGGCCACGTCCACGAGCTCCTGCGCGGTGGCCAGGACGTTGAGCGTGGTCCCGATGCGCGTGCTCGCGTCGTTCACCAGGGCCAGCCGCTCCTTGGCCCGGTCCCGTTCCGTCGCGTCGACCACCGCGTGCGCCAGCGCGATCACCTCCCCGGAGCGGCCGCGCAGGGGAAGGATCGACTCGGACCAGACGTGCTCGCGGTCCGGGTCGTCGGGGGTGCGGCCGCGGACCTCGGTGGCGATCAGGGCCTCCCCGGTCTCCAGGACGTGCCGCTGCCGCGCTTCGAAGGCCTCCAGGTCCAGCAGGCCGGGCGGCGCCACCTCGGCCATCGTGCGGCCCGTGCACTCCTGGCTGCCGAAGGTCCCGGTGCGGCGCTGCGCGTCGTTCTGGGCGAGGAAGCGCAGCTCCGTGTCGAAGACGTCGATGACCACCGGGGATTCGGTGAACAGCCCGCGCAGCAGGGCCTCGCCGAGTTCGTGCCGGCGTCTGCCGGCGGAGTCCCTCGCCAGGATCAGCCACTGCTGGTCACCGCCGGTGGTGGCCATCGGACGCACCTGGAGCGTCACCTCGACGGGCTGTCCGCTGCTGTGCCGCAGGACCGCGCGCCCCAGATCGACCACCGCGCCGGGCTCGCACCGCCCCACGAGTGCGGCGGCGTCCGAGCGCGTGTACAGCAGATCGGCCCCCCGCCGTCCCCGGACCTCCTCCGCGGTGCGGCCGAGCAGGCTCTCCGCGCCGGGGCTCAGGCCGATCACGACACCGTGCACGTCCAGCAGGGCGTACGCCTCGGACGTCTCGTCGCCTGGTTCCCCGGAGAGGCCGGAGGCGTCGGAGGCGTCGCGGAACAGGCCGTCGTGCATCACACCGCCCCACTTCTGGGTCCGAGGCCGTCAGGTCTGCCTCGCCGGGGCCGCTGTCCTGCTGTAATTGTCTCCTTGATCCTCTTCTGGTGCAGCCCGGTACGGCCCGGCGCGGCCAGCCCCGACGTTCGTGAGGAGTTCCTCCGTGAACTGGACGCTCGAAGTCATCCCGGTCCCCGTCAGCGACATGGACCGGGCGAAGGAGTTCTACGCCGGCAAGGTCGGTTTCAAGGTCGACCTCGACGACGAGGTCGCCCCCGGCATGCGCATCATCCAGCTCACCCCCGAGGGCTCGCGGTGCTCGATCGCGATGCTCCAGGGCATGCCCGCGGCGCCCGGTGCGAAGCCGATGGCGCCCGGCACCCTCCAGGGGCTCCAGCTGTGCGTCACGGACATCGAGGCGGCCCGGGCGGAACTGCTGGGCCGGGGCGTGGAGGTCTCCCCGGTCCGGCACGTCGGGGAGAAGGGCTGGGAGGACGGCAAGGGGGACACCTGGAACTCGTTCATGACCTTCGCGGACCCGGACGGCAACGGCTGGGTGGTCCAGGAGGCCCCGTCGGAGCTGTCGGAGCGCTGAACGGGCCGGGCGGCCGGGCAGCTCCTCCCCGTACGGGGACGGGCCTGCCGCGGCCGCCGCTCGCGCTCGGTCAGTTGGCGGCGTAGATGCGGACCGCGAACTCGGCGATGTCCTCGTCGGAGAGGTTCTTCGCCAGATTGGCCTCGGTGATCATGCCGACGAGGCGGTGGCCGCCGGCCACGTCGATGACGGGCAGCCGCTTGATCTGGTGGACCTCCATGGTGTCCACCGCTTCCTGCGCGTTGGACTCGGCGTCGACCCAGTGCAGGGTGCCGGCGAGTTCACCGGCGAGCATCCGGGCCGGGTCCTTGCCCTCGGCGCAGCACTTGACCACGATGTCGCGGTCCGTGATGAGGCCCTGGAGACGCTCGTCGCTGCCGCAGATGGGCAGACAGCCGACGTTCAGGTCGCGCATCATGCGCGAGGCGTCCAGCAGGGACTGGTCCTCCCGGACGCACGTCACGCCCTTGGTCATGATGTCCCGGGCCCGCAGGTTCCTGTCCATGGTTCCTCCTTGGCTCGCTCGTCCGTGCCCCGCTCTGTCGGGTTCTCCCCCCTACGAGGACAGCACGGATGGACGGGCGCGGCGCGCTGAGCACCCCGGGTGATCCGCGGACCGGTAGCGCGCCGCGGGTCAGGCCGTGGCTTCCGCCGCCGCGGGGGCGGCGGCGACGGCGGGCCCGGTGGGCGCCGGGGCGGGTCGCCGCCCGGCCAGCCGGCAGCCGAGGCAGTCCGCGTGCCCCTGGCGCGCGGAGGCGTCCCGTACCTTCATGCCCCACTGTGCGGCGGGCCGGCGGCCGGGCGGCTTGCCCCAGCCCGCGAGGTGCAGGCCCCACGTGACCAGCAGCGCCGCGGCCGATATGGCGAGCCCCAGCCAGATCCCCGGGCTCCAGCCGATGACGCCCACGGCGGTGACCGAGGTGCCGACCGTGGCGACGGCCGTACCGGTCCATCCGGCGACGGTGTGGCCCTCGTCGTAGGGGTGTGCGCTCATGTGCCTGCCTCCTCGTACCCGCCGGGCCGGGCTGCCGCGGTGTGGTCACGTGATCGGCGCCCGCCCTATGATGTCTTAGCAAGTAAGAAAGATATCTCATGAGCTAAGGGAAATTCAATGGAGGTCACGCCCGGCGCCACCGCCGCGGACGCCATCAAGGCGATGGACCACCTCATCGCGACGAGCATCGTCGGTCAGCAGGAGTTCGCCCGGAACCTCGGCCTGAACGTCACCGACCTGGTGTGCTTCGCGTACGTCCTGGAGGCCGGGGACTCGCCCGTCACCGCCGGTGACCTGGCCGGACGCGCGCACGTCACGACCGGAGCGGTCACCGGCATCCTCAACCGCCTGGAGCGCGGCGGCTTCGTGGTCCGCCGACCGGACCCGGCCGACGGGCGCCGGGTGCGGGTCGTCGCCGTCCCGGACGCCGTCGAGCGTGTGACCGCGATCTACGGGCCGTACTACGCGCGCCTCGCGGAGCTCTTCGCGCTCTACACGCCGGAGCAGACCGCCGTGCTCGCGGACTGGTTCACGCGCGCGGGCGCGCTGGCGCGCACCTACCTCGAGGAGTCCTGCGAGAGCTGATCCGGCGCCGGGGTCCGCCGCCGGGGGCCCGCCGCCGCCCGAGCGGGTCAGGCCTGCCGGGATACGGCCAACTCCCCGCGTTTTCCAGCCGCTCGGCGGCCCTGGACGGCTCCGGCCCTATCGTGGACCGCCTCGGCGCGTGCCGGTCCACCGCCGGCGCGGCATGCCGTCGACGGCCACCGAGTCGACGGCCACGGAGGGGGAACCGATGAGGCTGACCACGAAGTTCCGCACCGCCTCGCGCGGGGCGCGCCGCGGCGTCGTCCCGGCGGCCGTCCTGGCCGTGGCGGCGGCCGCGGGGGTGCTCGCGCCGGGCCCGGCCCACGCGGCGCCCGCGTGCGCCACCGCCGGGACGGCGGCGCCGCCGGTCCAGGTGGCGCACCTGCCCGACTGGGTGGAGTCGATCGCGGTCGACCGGCGCGGCCGGATGTTCGCCACCGCGTACTTCACGGGCCGGGTCTACCGCATCGACGCCCCCGGCAGCGCCCCCGTCGCCCTCACCGGGAACATCGGCGCCAACGGCGGGATCGCCGTCCGTCCCGACGGCCGGCTCCTCGTCGGCACCGGCAACGACCTCGTGCACTCGCTCACCGGTGACGTCCTGCCCGTGTCGAAGCTCCTGGCGGTGGACCCGGACTCCGGCGAGGTCACCACGTACGCCTCGGGGCTCGGCGGCATCGACGGCGTCGCCCTCGCGCCCGACGGCACCGTCTACACCACCACCCTGGGCGGCCGGAGCATCGGCCGCGTCACGCCCGACGGGCGGGTCGATCCCGCCTGGGCGAAGGTGGCCCAGCCCAACGGGATCGCCGTGTCCCCGGACGGCTCCGAGGTCTACGTCGTGCAGACCACCGTCGCCCCCGGGCTGTACCGGATCCCCGTCGCCGACCCCGCGCACCCGCGGCGCTGGATCTCCGCCGGGGCCTCGGACGCCCTCGCCCTCCCCGACGGGCTCACCCTCGACGGCCGGGGGCGCCCGCTGATCGCCACCCACGCCTCGGGGCAGATCTGGCGGGCCGAGGGCGGGAGCCTGTGCGCCCTGGAGTCGGGGCTGCGCCTGTCCACGCAGCTCACCTACGGGCAGGGCGACCGCGGGTTCTCGGCGGGCAGGCTCTACCGGGCCGGTGTCGACGGACGGATCTACGAGGTGCCCGCCGGCGCCGCGCCCGCGGGGAACGGCGCCGAAGCCGGGGGGAACAAGGCCGGGTAAATCGCACCAAGCGTTGCGCTGGGGGGCACCCTTTGAATGATCAAAGTATCGGGGGGTTAGCATGTGAGCGCCGCCTAGCTCGAAAGATAAGCCTGTGACTGTCAATGACGACTCGTTCACCAACTGGAAGAACCGCGAGGAGATCGCGGAGTCGATGATCCCGATCATCGGGAAGCTGCACCGGGAGCGGGACGTCACGGTCGTCCTGCACAGCCGTTCCCTGGTGAACAAGTCGGTGGTGAGCATCCTCAAGACCCACCGATTCGCCCGCCAGATCGACGGCGAGGAGCTGTCGGTCACCGAGACCCTGCCGTTCCTGCAGGCCCTCACGACGCTCGACCTCGGCCCGTCCCAGATCGACATCGGCATGCTCGCCGCCACGTACAAGAGCGACGACCGCGGTCTGTCGGTGGAGGCGTTCACCGCCGAGGCCGTCATCGGCGCCACGGGTGCCAACAAGATCGAACGCCGCGAGTCCCGCGACGTCGTCCTCTACGGCTTCGGCCGCATCGGCCGCCTCGTCGCCCGCCTCCTCATCGAGAAGGCCGGCTCCGGCAACGGCCTGCGCCTGCGCGCCATCGTCGTCCGCGGGGGCGGTGACCAGGACCTGGTCAAGCGCGCCTCGCTGCTGCGCCGCGACTCCATCCACGGCCAGTTCCAGGGCACGATCACCGTCGACGAGGCGAAGAGCACCATCATCGCCAACGGCAACGAGATCAAGGTGATCTACGCCAACGACCCGTCCGAGGTCGACTACACGGCGTACGGCATCAAGGACGCCATCCTCATCGACAACACCGGCAAGTGGCGCGACCGCGAGGGCCTCTCCAAGCACCTGCGCCCCGGTATCGACAAGGTCGTCCTGACCGCGCCCGGCAAGGGCGACGTCCCGAACATCGTGCACGGCGTCAACCACGACACGATCAAGCCGGACGAGCAGATCCTTTCCTGCGCCTCCTGCACCACCAACGCGATCGTCCCGCCGCTCAAGGCGATGGCGGACGAGTACGGGGTGCTGCGCGGCCACGTGGAGACCGTCCACTCGTTCACGAACGACCAGAACCTGCTGGACAACTACCACAGCTCGGACCGCCGTGGCCGTTCGGCGCCGCTCAACATGGTCATCACGGAGACCGGCGCGGCCTCCGCGGTCGCCAAGGCGCTGCCCGACCTCAAGGCGCCGATCACCGGCAGCTCGATCCGCGTCCCCGTCCCGGACGTCTCGATCGCCATCCTGAGCCTGCGCCTGGGCCGCGAGACCACCCGCGAGGAGGTCCTCGACTACCTCCGCGGCGTCTCGCTGCACTCGCCGCTGAAGCGCCAGATCGACTTCACCACCGCCCCCGACGCGGTCTCCATGGACTTCGTCGGCTCGCGCCACGCCTCGATCGTCGACGCGGGCGCGACCAAGGTCGACGGCGACAACGCGATCCTCTACCTCTGGTACGACAACGAGTTCGGCTACTCGTGCCAGGTCATCCGTGTCGTCCAGCACGTGTCCGGGGTGGAGTACCCGACCTACCCGGTCCCGGCGGTCTGACCTCGGCGGATCCCGTCCGGTCCGGAATGCTGACCGGAGCGCCCGGCCTGAACATCTGTTCAGGCCGGGCGCTCTTTTTTGATCACGGGGCGCAGCTGCGTCTGCGTGAGAACCATTACATTCGCCCCCAAATGGTCCGATTCAAGGAAATCATTGCGGTTCCGGAATCGTCATCTAGGGGCCGCTGCCGCGGCCCGCGCCACCGCCCGCCGGTCGGCGCCAGGGAGAGACATGGGACGCGCGCGCAGCTGGACGGGTGACTGGCGGATCGCACTGCCGGTGGCAGGCGGCGCCGCCGTGCTCGGGCTGGGCGGCCTCTACGTCACCGGACTCGTGACCGGCGGCGACATCGACCCGGGGACGCGGGTGCGGGGCGTGGACATCGGCGGGATGAGCCGGGCCCAGGCCCGCCAGACGCTGGACCGGGAGCTCGGACCCACCGCCGCGGCGCCGGTGTCGATGAAGATCGGCGACCGCGTCGAGAAGGCCGATCCCGCCGCGCTCGGGCTCTCCCTCGACACCGCCGCGACCGTCGAGCGCGCCGCACGCACGGGATACGGCCCCGGCACCGTCATCGGCGGGCTCTTCGCCGGCGGCGAGCGCGAGGTCGAGCCGGTGACCCGGATGAACGAGCCGACCGCCCGCGCCGCGGTCGACCGCATCGGCGCGAGCACCCGCCAGCAGGTCCGCGACGGATCGATCGCCTTCGAGAAGGGCACGCCGAAGCCCGTCACCCCGCTCACGGGCGTCTCCCTGATCACGGACCAGGCCTTGAACACCCTCCGCGACGCCTACCTGCGGGCCGGCACCGGCCCCGTCGTGATGCCGGTCGAGCGCACGCAGCCGCGGATCGGAGCCGAGGAGACCGGACGGGCCCTGCGGCAGTTCGCCCAGCCCGCGATGTCGGGCCCCGTCACGCTCACCGTCGCCGGCCGGCGCATACCCATAGGCCCCGCCGTGCTCGGCGGGCACCTGGAGATGAAGCCCGACGCCCAGGGCCGCCTCGTGCCGGCCCTGGACTCCAAGGGCCTGCTCGCCGACCCCGCCGTGGCCCGCCCGGTCGAGGCGGTCACCCGGGCTCCGCGCGACGCCGCGCTCGGTGTGGACGCGGACGGCCGTGTGGTGGTCGGGGACCACGGCCGCACGGGACGGCAGGTCACGCAGGAGGCGCTCGGCCGGGCCGTGCTGCCCCTGCTGACCCGCACGGGCGCGGCCCGCAGCGCCGAGGTCCCCACCGTGGAGGTCCAGCCCGAGCTCACGAGCGCCGAGGCGCAGCGTCTGGGCATCAAGGAGAAGCTCTCCTCCTTCACGGTCGAGTTCCCGGCAGCCCCGTACCGCACCACCAACATCGGGCGGGCCGTGGAGCTCATCAACGGCTCGGTGGTCCTCCCGGGCAAGGAGTGGAGCTTCAACCGGACCGTCGGCGAGCGCACCCCGGAGAACGGCTTCGTCGACGGCATCATGATCAACGACGGCCAGTACGTGAAATCGCCCGGCGGCGGCGTCTCGGCGGTCGCCACCACCATGTACAACGCCGCCTTCTTCGCGGGGGTCAAGACCGTCGAGCACGGCGCCCACTCCTTCTACATCGAGCGCTACCCCGAGGGCCGGGAAGCCACCGTCGCGTGGGGCATCCTCGACCTGCGCTGGGTCAACGACACCGGCCACGCGCTCTACGTCCGGGCCGAATCCACCGACACCTCGCTGACCATCACCCTCCTCGGCACGAAGAAGTACGACGAGATCCGTGCGACCCAGGGGCCGCGCACCCACGTGACGCCGCCCGGCAAGCGGACGGGCAGCGGACCGAAGTGCGAGGTCCAGACCCCGCTCGAAGGCTTCGACGTGGCCGTGGGCCGTGTCTTCGTAAAGGGCGGCAAGGAGGTCAAGCGCGAGGAGTTCACCACGCACTACACCCCGCGCGACGAGGTCACCTGCACCCCGGAGACCCCCGAGAGCCCGGGGACGCCGCAGACCCCGCAGAGCCCGCAGCCCGCCGGGACCGCGCAGCCGCCGGCCGCCGGGGTGTGACCGTACGGACGCGGCGTGCGCATTTCCGCAGCCACGGGCGCCCGGAAGTGCTACAACTGGGTGCGTGACCCTTCCTCGCCACCCGTGCCGGGCACGTCGGTGCGGTCACCCCTAGGCAACAGGTTCAGGAGCGTCGCCGGACAGGTATTCGTCCTCCAGGTGGCGATCGTGGTGTTGCTCGCCGCCGCCGCGCTGCTGGCGCTGGTCCTGCAGTCACGCCACGACAGCGACCGGGAAGCACGGAACCGGTCCGTCTCCGTCGCCCAGACCTTCGCCCACTCCCTGGGCCTCCAGGACGCCCTGAAGACCCCGGACCCGTCCGCCGTCCTGCAACCCCTGGCCGAGGCCACGCGCCTGGCCGCCGGGGTGGACTTCATCGTCGTGATGGACACCGACGGCATCCGCTACACCCATCCCCAGCCGGACCGCATCGGCAAGCGGTTCGTCGGCACGATCGAACCCTCGCTCGCCGGGCGCACCTACACCGAGAGCGTGGACGGCCCCCTCGGCAAGGAGATCCAGGCCGTGGTGCCGGTCACCGCGCCCGACGGCCGCGTCGTCGCGCTGGTGTCGGCGGGACTGACGGTGAAGAACGTGTCCGGTGTCGTCGACCGCCAGCTCCCGGTCATCCTCCTGGCCATCGCCACCGGTCTGGCCCTGGCCACCGTGGGCACCGCGCTGATCAGCAGGCGGCTGCGGCGCCAGACCCACGGGCTCGGCACGCAGGAGATGACCCGCATGTACGAGCACCACGACGCGGTGCTCCACGCCGTCCGCGAAGGGGTGCTGATCACCGACGGCGAACGGCGGCTCCTGCTGGCGAACGACGAGGCCAAACGGCTCCTCGGGCTGCCGGACGACGCCGAGGGACGCCACATCGGGGCCGTGCCGGGCCTGGAGCGCCGGATGGCGGACCTGCTGCTGTCCGGCCGGGTGGCCACCGACGAGGTCCTGGAGAGCGGGGACCGGCTGCTGGTGGTCAACCAGCGGCTCACCCGCCCCCGCGGCCGCCCGACGGGCACCGTGGTCACCATCCGCGACTCCACCGAGATGCAGGTCCTGACCAGCCGGGCCGAGACCGCCCGCAGGCGCCTGAAGCTGCTGTACGACGCGGGCGGCGACATCGGCACCACCCTCGACGTGGTCCGCACGGCCGAGGAGCTCGCCGCCGTCGCCGTCCCCCGCTTCGCCGACTTCGTGACCGTGGACCTGGCCGACTCGGTGCTCGACGGGGACGAGCCGGGCCCGGCCGCCGACATGCGGCGTACGGCGGTCAGCGGGATCCGCTCGGACCACCCCCTCTACCCCTGCGGCCGGCTGATCGACTTCCTGCCGTCCACCCCGCAAGCCCGCGGCTACGGCACCGGTGAGGCCGAGCTGGTGCCCGACCTCTCCGAAGCGCCGGGCTGGCACGCCCAGGACCCGCCGCGCGCCCAGGCCATCGTCGACTACGGGATCCACTCCCTCATCGCGGCCCCGCTGACGGCCCGCGGGGTCGTGCTCGGGGTGGTCAACTTCTGGCGCTCGCGGAAGCCGGAGCCCTTCGACGAGGACGACCTGTCCTTCGCCGAGGAGCTCGTGGCCCGCGCGGCGGTCGCCATGGACAACGCCCGCCGCTACACCCGGGAGCACGCCCTCGCAGAGACCCTCCAGCGCAGCCTGCTGCCGCGCGCCCTGCCCGAGCAGAGCGCCGTGGACGTGGCGCACTTCTACCTGCCCGCACAGTCCGGGGTGGGCGGCGACTGGTTCGACGTGATCCCGCTGCCGGGCAGCCGGGTCGCACTGGTCGTCGGAGACGTGGTCGGGCACGGCCTGCACGCCGCGGCCACCATGGGGCGGCTGCGTACGGCGGTGCACAACTTCTCCACCCTCGACCTGCCGCCCGACGAGATCCTCGCCCGCCTCGACGACCTCGTCCACCGCATCGACCACGACGGCGAGGGCGACGACGCGAACGGCGGCGTACTGGGCGCCACCTGCCTCTACGCCGTCTACGACCCGGTGTCCCAGCGCTGCACGATGGCGCGGGCGGGACACCTGCCGCCCCTGGTGGTCGCGCCCGACGGCACGACGGAGATCGTGGAGCTGCCGGCCGGGCCCCCGCTGGGGCTGGGCGGCATGCCGTTCGAGACCGCCGAGCTGTACCTGCGGGAAGGCAGCCAGCTCGTCCTGTACACCGACGGCCTGGTCGAGGAGCGGACCCGGGACATCACCGAGGGACTGGAACTGCTGCGGGCGGCGCTGAGCCACCCCGACCGGGATCCGCAGGAGAGCTGCCGGGCCGTGCTCGACATCCTGCTGCCCGAGCGGCCGACCGACGACGTGGCCCTGCTCATCGCGCGCACCCGGACCCTCGGGCCGGACCGGGTCGTGCAGTGGGAGGTGCCGTTCGAGCCCAGCGCGGTCGGCACGCTGCGCAGCCTCGCGGCGAAGAAGCTCGACGAGTGGGGCCTGCCGGAACTCGGCTTCGCCACCGAACTGATCCTCAGCGAGCTGATCACCAACGCCCTGCGGCACGGCAGCGCGCCGGTCCGCGTACGGCTGCTGCACGACCACACCCTGACCTGCGAGGTGTGGGACGGCAGCAGCACCGCACCGCACCTGCGGTACGCCGCCACGACGGACGAGGGAGGCCGGGGCCTGTTCCTGGTGGCGCAGCTCAGCGAGCACTGGGGCACCCGGTACACGCCCGAGGGCAAGGTCATCTGGGCGGAACAGGCCCTTCCCGGTGCCCAAGGGGGTGCGGCGCCCTCCCTGGCGGCCTTCCTGGACCTGGACGACGACGACCTCTGATCCGGTCGTGCCGCCGCGCGGGAGGCGCGCATCCAGGCCACACACGGGAGGCTTCAAGAAGAAAATTCTTGATGCCGCACTAGACTGACGGGTTGTTCGGTGCCGGACCGGAACAACCTGGGCAGACCTGGGCTCCGCCGGCGACCCGGACGTTTCCGGAACGAGACGCGAGGGCCGATGGCAGCAACACCTGAGCACGGTGAAACCACCCTGCTCGACGACGCGGCAACCAACGACGAGTCCGGCAAATCCGCCCGGTTCTCCGCCGGGCCCGCCGCTCCCGCGCGCACGCTCGTCGACGTCTTCGAAGCCTCCGTACGGGCGTACCCCGACGAACTCGCCCTGGACGACGGCGCCGCCCGGCTGACCTACCGGGCGCTGGCCGCCGAGGTCGAGCACCGGCGGCGCGCCCTCGCGGCCGCCGGAGTGGGGCTCGGCGACCGGGTCGGCGTACGCGTCCCGTCCGGGACCAACGAGCTGTACTCGGCCATCCTCGCCGTGCTCGCCGCGGGCGCGGCCTACGTGCCGGTCGACGCCGAGGACCCCGACGAGCGGGCCGAGCTGGTCTTCGGCGAGGCCGGGGTCCGGGCGGTGCTGGGCGCCGGAGGACGCGTCGACGTCACCGGGACCACCGGCCCGGCCGCAGCCGGCGGAGGCGGCGCCGCCCGGCCCGGCCCCGAGCACGACGCCTGGATCATCTTCACCTCCGGCTCCACCGGCAAGCCCAAGGGCGTCGCCGTCAGCCACCGCAGCGCCGCCGCCTTCGTCGACGCCGAGGCCGCGCTGTTCCTCGCCGAGGAGCCGATCGCGCCCGGCGACCGGGTCATGGCCGGGCTGTCCGTCGCCTTCGACGCCTCCTGCGAGGAGATGTGGCTGGCCTGGCGCTACGGCGCCTGCCTGGTGCCCGTGCCCCGCTCCCAGGTCCGCAGCGGCGCCGACCTCGGCCCCTGGCTGGTGGAGCAGGAGATCTCCGTGGTCTCCACCGTGCCGACCCTGGCCGCGCTCTGGGAGCCCGAGGACCTGGGCGAGGTCCGGCTGCTGATCTTCGGCGGCGAGGCCTGCCCGCCCGAGCTCACCCAGCGCCTGGTCACCGAGGGCCGCGAGGTCTGGAACACCTACGGCCCCACCGAGGCCACCGTCGTCGCCTGCGCCTCCCTCCTGACCGGTGAGGAGCCGATCCGGATCGGCCTCCCGCTGAACGGCTGGGAACTGGCCGTCGTCGACGAGTCCGGCGAGCCGGTTCCCATGGGCGGCAGCGGCCAGCTCGTCATCGGCGGCGTCGGCCTGGCCCGCTACCTCGACCCGGACAAGGACGCAGAGAAGTACGCCCCGCTGGAATCCCTCGGCTGGCAGCGCGCCTACCGCAGCGGTGACCTCGTCCGCGCGGAACCGGAGGGTCTGGTCTTCCTCGGCCGCGGCGACGAGCAGATCAAGCTCGGCGGCCGCCGGATCGAGCTCGGCGAGGTAGACGCCGCACTCCAGGCCCTGCCCGGCGTCGCCGGCGCGGCCGCCGCCGTCCGCACGGCGCGCAGCGGCAACCAGCTGCTCGTGGGCTACCTCGTCACCCAGGACGGCTGGGACCACGAGACGGCCGTGACACGGCTGCGCGCCGCGCTGCCCGCGGCCCTCGTGCCGCTGCTCGCGCCGGTCGCGGAACTGCCCACCCGTACCTCCGGCAAGGTGGACCGGGACGCCCTGCCCTGGCCGCTGCCCGAGCTGGAGACCACCGGCCCCACCGAGCAGCTGTACGGCACCGAGGCCTGGCTCGCCGAACAGTGGGGCGAGACCCTCGGCGTGGCCGTCACCAGCGCCGCCGACGACTTCTTCGCCATCGGCGGCAGCAGCCTCGCCGCCGCCCAGCTCACCACCCGGCTGCGCACCCGCTACCCGAGCGCGGCCGTCCTCGACATCTACCAGCAGCCCACCCTGCGCAAGCTGGCCCGCCGCCTGGAGAAGTCCGTACAGGAGGACGGCGCGGCCCGGACCGTCGTCCCGGTCCCGCTCCGCTCCAAGATCGTCCAGTCGCTCCTGCTGGTCCCGCTGTTCACCCTGGTCGGCCTGCGCTGGACCGTGGCACTGCTGGCGCTGGGCAACATGCTGCACTGGTTCGGGCCCTACCCGTGGGCGCCGACCGCCTCCTGGTGGCTCGTCGCCGCCGGCGCGGCCCTCCTCTTCAGCCCGCCGGGCCGGCTCGCCGTCGCCGCCGGCGGCGCACGCCTGCTGCTGCGCGGGGTGAAGGCCGGACGCTACCTGCGCGGCGGAAGCGTCCACCTCAGGCTGTGGACGGCCGAGCGGCTGGCCGAGTACGCCGGCGCGACGCAGCTCACCGGCTCCTGGCTGGAGCGCTACGCCCGGGCACTCGGCGCCAAGATCGGCCCCGAGGTGGACCTGCACGCGCTGCCGCCCGTCACCGGAATGCTCAAACTCGGCCGCGGCTGCGCCGTGGAGTCCGAGGTGGACCTCTCCGGGCACTGGCTCGACGGGGACCGGCTGGTGATCGGCCCGGTCAAGGTCGGCGCCGGAGCGGTGGTCGGCACCCGCAGCATGCTCTTCCCCGGCGCCCGGGTCGGCAAGCGGGCCGAGGTGGCCCCCGGCTCCGCCGTGGTCGGGCAGATCCCGACCGGCCAGCGCTGGGCCGGGGCGCCCGCCGGGAAGGTCGGCAAGGCCAAGCGGAACTGGCCCAAGGAGCGCCCGCCGCGCGCCGTCCACTGGCGCGCCATGTACGGGGCGACCGGCTTCTGCCTCACCGCCCTGCCGGTGCTGGCCACCGTGCCCGCCCTGCTCGTGCTGAGCCGGTTCGTGCCCGCCGACGCCGGGATCGCCGAGGCCCTGCGCGGAGCGCTGCTCGCCGTGGTGCCCGGGGCGCTCGCCTTCGGGTTCGCGTACGCACTGCTGCTGCTGGCCGCCGTACGGCTGCTGAGCCTCGGACTGCGCACCGGGAACCATCCGACGCACAGCCGGATCGGCTGGCAGGCCTGGACCGTCACCCAGCTGATGGACCTGTCCCGGGAGACGCTCTTCCCGCTGTACGCGGCGCTGATCACACCGGTGTGGCTGCGGCTGCTCGGCATGAAGATCGGCCGCGGGGCGGAGGTGTCCACCGTCCTCGCGCTGCCGAGCCTCACCACCGTCGGCGAAGGCGCGTTCCTCGCCGACGACACCCTGACCGCCCCCTACGAGCTCGGCGGCGGCTGGATGCGGATCGGCCACTCCGAGATCGGCCGCCGGGCCTTCCTCGGCAACTCCGGCATGACCGCGCCGGGCCGCAGCGTGCCGGACGACGGGCTGGTCGGCGTGCTGTCCGCCACCCCGAAGAAGGCCAAGAAGGGCAGCTCCTACCTGGGCCTGCCGCCGGTCCGGCTGCCCCGCTCGGCCGCCGGCTCCGACCAGAGCCGGACGTACCACCCGCCCGCGCGCCTGCTGTGGGCGCGCGGCCTGGTGGAGCTGTGCCGGCTCGTCCCGGTGTTCTGCTCCGCCGCCCTGGCCGTGCTGACCGTGGCGGCGCTCTGCGCGCTGAGCGCGACGGGCGGCCTGGGCATCGCGGGAGCCGCGCTGCTGTCCGGAGTCACGCTGCTCGCGGCCGGTCTGGCCGCGTGCGCGGTCTCCGTGGCCGCGAAGTGGCTGCTGGTGGGCCGGCACCGGGCGGGGGAGCACCCCCTGTGGAGCGGTTTCGTGTGGCGCAACGAGCTGGCCGACACCTTCGTCGAGGTACTGGCCGTGCCGTGGCTGGCCGGATCCGTCCCCGGTACGCCGCTGCTGTCCTTGTGGCTGCGCGCGCTCGGCGCCCGGATCGGCCGGGGCGTGTGGTGCGAGAGCTACTGGCTGCCGGAGACGGACCTGGTGGTGCTGGGCGACGCGGTCAGCGTGAACCGGGGCTGCGTACTGCAGACGCACCTCTTCCACGATCGGATCTTGAGAACGGATACTGTGGTCCTCCGCGAGGGCGCCACCCTGGGCCCGGGCGGAATCGTCCTGCCAGGGAGTACCGTCGGAGCCCGCAGCACCCTGGGTCCCGCCTCCCTCGTGATGGCCGGGGAGTCCGTCCCCGCCGACACCCGCTGGCTGGGCAATCCGATCGAGGCATGGCGGTCCTGACCGGTCCGTCCACGCCCCAGCACGTCGTACGAGCACAGCGCAGGGAGCGGAAGCGGCAGTGAGCGGCCAGAAGACAACGGCATCGGACCCGTACTTTCCGGCCAACGGCGACCCCCGTTACCGCGTGCACCGGTACGAACTCGCTCTGGAGTACCGTCCCGGCCCCAACCGGCTGGCCGGGACGGCCCGGCTCAGCGCGATCGCCGGGCGGGCGCCGCTCACCGAGTTCCACCTGAACCTCGCCGAGTTCAAAATAGGCCGGGTCCTGGTGAACGGCCGGGCCCCGCACTACGCCCACCGCGGCGGCAAGCTCCGGATCCGGCCGCCCAAGCCGCTGCCCGCGGGCGCCGCCTTCACCGTGGAGGTGCACTGGGCGGGCAACCCCAAGCCGGTGCGCAGCCCCTGGGGCGGCATCGGCTGGGAGGAGCTGGCCGACGGCGCGCTGGTGGCCAGCCAGCCGGTCGGCGCACCCTCCTGGTACCCCTGCAACGACCGGCCCGCCGACAAGGCCTCGTACCACATCTCGGTCAACACGCCTTCGCCGTACACGGTGGTGGCCGGCGGCCGGCTGCTCACCCGCACCACCAGGGCCAGCACCACCACCTGGGTGTACGAGCAGTCCGCGCCGACCTCCAGCTACCTGGTCGGCCTGTCCATCGGCATGTACCAGACGGTGCTGCTCGGCGATCCCGGGCTCGGCGGCGTACCGCAGAGCGCCCACGTGCCGGCCCACCTGCTGCCGCAGTTCTCCCGCGACTTCGCCCGGCAGCCCGCCATGATGCAGCTGTTCGAGGAACTGTTCGGGCCCTACCCCTTCGGCGAGTACGCGGTGGTCGTCGCCGACGAGGAGCTGGACGTCCCGGTGGAAGCCCAGGGCCTCTCCCTGTTCGGCGCCAACCACGTCGACGGCGTACGCGGTTCGGAGCGGCTCATCGCCCACGAGCTCGCGCACCAGTGGTTCGGCAACAGCGTGACCATCGCCGACTGGCGGCACATCTGGCTGAACGAGGGCTTCGCGAAGTACGCCGAATGGCTCTGGTCGGAGCGCTCCGGCGGCCGCACCGCGCACGAGCTGGCGGCCGCCGCCCACCGGCTGCTGGCCTCGCAGCCGCAGGACCTCCGGCTGGTCGACCCGGGCCGCAAGCTGATGTTCGACGACCGCCTCTACCAGCGCGGGGGCCTCGCCGTGCACGCGGTGCGCTGCGCGCTGGGCGACGACGCGTTCTTCCGCATGCTGCGCGAGTGGGCCACCGTGCACCGGCACGGCGTCGTGTCCACGGCCGGCTTCATGTCCCATGCCGCCCGCTACGCGGCCGAGCCGCTGGAAGACCTGTTCTCGGCCTGGCTGTACGAACCCTCCCTTCCGCCGCTGCCCACCGCGAAGCGCGTACGCCCGTCGATACCGGCCAGGCCCGGATACCCGCCCACGAACGGCGGAGCCTCCCGGTAGGGAGCGTCCGCCCGGGGGAACCGCGCACCCGTGCGACCGCGTCCCTCAGGGGCATGAGCGGAAGAACATCAGGACAGAGCGCGGGCCGGGCCCGGAGACAGGCGGGGGGACGGATCCTCGCCGGCCTCGGTGCCACGGTGGCGGCGATGGTGTGGGTGCCGCGGGCCGCCTTCAGCATCGACGGCGGATTCGAGGGCCATGCCCGCGACCTGAGCGTGGTCTTCGTCGACCTGCCGCTCATCGTGCTCGGCGGCGCCCTCGTACCGCTCTCCGTCTGGACGCTGACCATGAGGTGGACCCGCCGCCCCTGGATCGGGGCCCTCGCGGCCGCGGCCGCGCTCGCGCTCGGGGTGTGGGGGCTCACCGAGTGGTGGAACCCGCGACAGCACCCCGATCCGGGCTACGACATCCCCAACATGTGACCCGCCCGGGCGGCCCGGTGTCCGCCGGACGACGCGCCTCAGCCGATCTCGACCACGCGGGCCCACGCGGGTGGCGAGTCCGGGACGTAGTCGGGGTCGTCCTCGTTCGACAGGTTCCGGCGCTGCCGGGGGAAGAGGCCCACCACCGTGCGGCACGGCGGGCGCGCGTCCGGCCAGGGCGTCTGGCCGTCCGTCAGGACCACGACGACGTCCGGCCGGGGCCGCGCGCGCAGCGCCCCGGCGAAACCGGTGCGCAGATCCGTACCCCCGCCGCCGATCAGCTCGATGCCCTCGGCGCGGCACAGCGGATGGACGGCCTGCGCCGACGCGTCGCACGACAGTACGGAGACCAGGTCGCGCCGGCCGCCCACCGCACGGGAGATCGAGGCGACCTCGTGCAGGGCGCTGCCCAGTTCGGCGTCGCTGACCGAACCGGAGGTGTCGATGACCACGCAGACCCGGGGAGGCCTGCGCCGCAGGCTCGGCAGGATCGCGCCGGGCACACCGGCCGAACGCCGCGAGGGCCGGCCGTAGCTGTAGTCGTCGCCCGCGCCCGAGCCGGAGACCGCCGAGCGCAGCGCCGCTCCCAGCAGCTCCCGCCACGGCTGCGGTGGATGGAAGGCCTCCTCCGCCCACCGCCGCCACCCCTTCGGGGCCGTTCCGGGGTGGCCGATGATGCCCTGCGCCACCCGGAACCGGACCGCGTCCCGCTCCTGTTCGCTGAGGCCGTGCGCGCCGTCCGGACCCAGGTCCCACTCCCGGTCCAGCCCGTCGGCGCCACTGCCGCAGTCCAGCCAGGCGACGGCCGCCGTCCGGGGGCCGAGCCGGAACTGGCGCAGGTAGTCCTCCATCAGCTCTCCCGGCGCCAGGTCCAACAGCCTCGGCTCGACGGCGCCTTCTGGCTTGGTGAGCCCGTCACCGAAGATGTCGTCGTTGATCTCGCAGTCCGCGGCGATGTTCATCCGCAGCCGGTCGCCCCGGCCGGTCAGCCCTTGCCGGCGTGCGACGCGGTCACCGCGCCCGTGGTGGTCGCGGAGCAGGTGCGACACCTCGTGCACCCACACCCCGGCCAGTTCCTCCACCGGGGTCCGGTCCACGAAGGCCGGCGAGACGTAACAGCGCCAGTGCCGGTCGACGGCCATCGTCGGCACCCTCCGCGACTCCACGGTGTGCAGGGCGAACAGCGCGGTCGCCAGATAGGGCCGGACCCGTACGGCGTGCAGCCTGGCGGCGTACAGCTTGTCGAGGTCCAGCGCCCGCGGAGCGCTGCCGGCCAGCCGCGCGCCGCCGGTCATCGGCCCGCCTTCACGGCCACCGCGGCGGCGCGTGCCTCGGTCCGGGCCGCCACCTGGTCCGCCCGCCGGGACAGGGACACAGCACCGGCGAGCCGTTCGATGGAGGCCGGGACGTCCCATTCCTCCTGGCGCAGCGTGGCCAGCGTCGTCGCAGGGACGACCACCAGGTCCGGGGCGCCCGTCTCCAGCGCCCGGACCAGCAGCGCCCATGCCGCGTCCCAGCGGGACTTCTCCGGGCGCTTGCGGACCGCCGCCACCACACCGTCGAGCACGGCCTGCCGCAGGTCCCCGCGCTCGGGCAGGACGGCCCCGGCCGGATCGGCGAGGAGCGCCTCCGGGTCCGGGAGGTCCATCCGGTCCAGGCCGGCCAGCAGTTCCAGCCCCGGGCCGTCCCCTACGGTGCCCCTGACCAGCAGGGACAGTACGTCCCGGGCGGAGCCCGCGGCGGTGGCGAAGGCGATCAGACGCAGGGTCATCTCCCAGCTGCGGGGCGACGGCCAGGCGCCGCCGCGGCGGGCTTCGCCGCTGGGCAGCCGGTGCACGAGCGTGGGCCGGGCGGCGAGCAGCCCGCACACCGCGCGGCGGGCGAAGTCCACGGCCGGCGCCAGCTTCCCGGGGTCGAGCCGGGGCAGGGTCGCCCGGGGCCACGTCCCGCCGAGGCCGCGTACGACCACTTCCTGGTCGTGGATCCACTGGAGGTGGACGAACCGGTTGGCCAGCGGCGGGCTCAGCTCCCAGCCGTCGGCCGCCGAGGACCGCGGGTTGGCGGCGGCCACGATGCGGACCCCGGGCGGCAGTTGCAGGGAGCCGATCCGGCGTTCCAGTACGAGGCGCAGCAGGGCCGCCTGGACCGCCGGCGGCGCGGTGGACAGCTCGTCGAGGAAGAGCAGTCCCCGGCCGGCCCGGACGAGGCGCACGGCCCAGTCCGGCGGGGCCATCGGGACGCCCTGTTCCGCGGGGTCGTCACCGACGACGGGCAGTCCCGAGAAGTCGGACGGCTCGTGCACGCTGGCGATGACGGTGGTCAGCGGGAGGTCGAGGGACTCCGCGAGCTGGGTCAGGGAGGCGGTCTTCCCGATGCCCGGCTCACCCCACAGGAGGACGGGCAGGTCGGCGGCCACGGCCAGTGTCAGGGCCTCCAGTTGGGGGTCGGGGCGCGGTTCGGTCGTGGTGTCGCGCAGCAGGTCCAGCAGGGCGTCGGCGACGTCGAGCTGGGAGGCGGTGGCGAGCGGGGAAGGGGTGCCGAGCGGGGGCGGAGTGGCGAGCGGGGTGCGTGCGGGCATGAGTGATCACCTAGGGGGTTCGTGGTGGGTGGTGAGTGGAAAGGGCGCGGGGGCCGGGCCCCGGGTCAGCAGGTGGCGTGGCGCGGGCGCCGGAGGTCGTCGCGGGAGCGGCGGGCGCCCGGGCGGATGCGGCCCGGTCCCGGTTCGGCCAGGCCCGCGCGGAACAGTCCGTAGGTGAGCCGGCGTTGCGCGGCCGCTTCCAGCTCGTCCCGCAGCACGCCGTCGCGCAGTACGGCGTCCGGGCCCAGCAGGCCCTCGACGACGGCCAGCGCACCGGCGATGTCTCCGTGGTCGAGGCGTTCGCGTACGCCGGTGAGGCAGTCCGGACGGCGGTGTGCCACGTCGATCGCCTGGAGGCAGGGCAGCGGAGTACCGGTCAGGGCGACCAGCAGTTCCTCGCGGCGCAGTTCGCCGGGGTCGTGGTCCAGCGGGGCGAGCACCCCGTCGACCAGGGCGATCCGGTGCGTGGCTCCCCGGCACTCGACGAGGTGCGGCCGCCCCGCCGCGGCCGGGCCGCGGGAGGGCCCGGCCGGCGCGTGGTCCGGCAGCAGGGCCGAAGCCACCAGCGGGTGCAGCCGGTCCGCCCCGAGGGCACCGGCGCGCAGCAGCTCCAGGTCGGGCAGCACCCAGGTCGCGGCATCGGGCAGGACCGGCAGCGCCGGGTCGCGGGCGTCCGCGGAGCCCGCCGTGATCCGCACGGCGGGCGGCCCGCAGTCCCCGTCCCCGTCCGGGGACGGCTCCAGCAGCAGCCTGTTCCGGGCGCCCAGGCGCACGGCCACCGGACCGGTGCTCCTCCCCTCGGCCCGGAGGAGCAACTGCGCCTCGGCCGCCCAGCGGTCGACGGCGCAGGGCAGCCGCCCCGGCGGCGCGGTCCCCGGCAGGTGTGGATCCAGTACGTGCGGATCCGGCACGTCCGCGTCCGGCGCGGGTGGCCGGTCGGCCCCCGACCGCGACCGCAGCTCGTCGGCCTTGCGCGCGTCCCACAGGTGGCGGTGCAGGTCGAGGCGGAAGCGCCGGTCGGGACGGGGGTGCGGATGGCGGCGGGCGGCGGGATCGGAGCGGGACCCGTCCCAGAGGGCGAGGCTGATCCGCTGGCCGGCATCCGCCCAGGCCGGCGCGGTCCGGGCCACGAGGTGCACCGGATGTACGCCGTCACGGCCCGCTCCGTCGTACCGGGCCAGGGCGATCGTCAGTCCCGGGCGCAGCAGCCCGTCCGGAGCGACCCTCGGCATGTGCCAGCGCAGCAGGTCGGGAGCGAGATGGCGGAGATCGGCCCGGACGCGGACCGAGAGTTCGTGCCCGTGGGTGCGCGCCACGGTCCGTGGACTGAATTCGACGTCGAAGCCCGCGGCGGCACAGGCCGCGCCCCAGTCCCCGGCATGCCGGCGGGCGGTGGCGGTCTCGATCATGGACGGCGGCACGGCGAACTCGCGCACGCGCAGCCAGAGGGAAAGGTGGGAAGTCCCCATCGCGGTCTGAGTGAGCATCAGCACTCACCTTGCGCGGACGGGACCCCCGATCTGTGAGTGGGGTGAGTCGTCATCATCGTCGCGGAGCCTAGCGGGACCCCGCCCCGCCCCGCCAGGGCTTTTTCCGCGGGGGAGGAGCCCTACGGTCTGCCCGGTGCTGACGCCGGTGCCGGTGCCGGTGAGCGGTTCCAGCGCATCCGGGACCAGGGCAGGGCCAGTTCGGACTGGCCGGACACCGGCCGCGGGGCGAGGTCCGCCACGTCGGCGGCCTCGCGGTGGCGGGCGTAGACCGTGTCCACGTACCGGTGGCCGGTGTCCGCGGCGATGAACAGGACGGTCCGCCCGGGGGCGCGCTCGCGTTCCCAGCGGGCGGCGAGGTACCCGGCTCCGGTGGAGAGCCCGGCGAAGACGGCGTGCCGGCGCAACAGGTCCACGCTGCCGGCGAGCGCGGCGTCGAAGGAGATCCAGTGGAGCGTGTCGTACAGCTCGTGCGCGACGTTCCCGAACGGGATCGAGCTGCCGATCCCCGCGATGATGATCTCCGGGTCGGCGACGTGCTCGGCGCCGAAGGTGACGCTGCCGTACGGCTGCACCCCGACGAGTTCCACCTCGGACGACGACCCCTGCCGGAGGTAGCGTGCGAGGGCTCCCGTCGAGGCTCCGGAGCCGACACCGCCGACGAGGGTGAGGGCCTCGCCCCCGGTGGCCTGCCGGATGCGGTCGGCGACGGCCCGGTAGCCGAGGTAGTGGATGTCGTCGTGGTACTGCCGCATCCAGTGGTACTCGGGGTGCTCGGCGAGGATCTCGTGGATCCGCTCGACCCGGCGCTTCTGGTCCAGTTTCAGGTCGCTGCACGGCTCCATCTGCTCCAGCGTCGCCCCCAGCACGGCGAGTTGGGTGCGCAGGGTGTGGTCGACGGTCGTCGAGCCGACGATGTGGCAGCGCATGCCGTAGCGGTGGCAGGCCAGGGCGAGGGCGTAGGCGTAGATGCCGCTGGAGCTGTCCAGCAGGGTGTCCCCGCGGCGGACGGCGCCGGTGTCGAGCAGGTGGCGCACCGCCGCGAGGGCGGAGACCACCTTCATGGTCTCGAAGCGGAGGCAGATGAGCCGGTCGTCGAGGCGTATCAGGTCAGGCCTGCCGACCGACTCCGCGATGTGCTGGTCCATTTCGGAGCTCCTTGGTCGTGGGGAAGGTGGTGAAGATCCGGGTGGCGGGGATGCCGCTGTTGTCCAGGGCGCGTACGCAGCTGCGTACGCGGTGCTTCGTGCCGGGCGCGGCCGGATCGAAGATCAGACCGGCGACCGATCCGCTGTGGGCGATCTGTACGCCGGTCGCCCCCACCCGCCGGGAGATGTCGGTGAGCGTGTCGAACTCCGGGTGGCGTAGCAGCTGTTGGCCGCGCCAGGCGCTGGCGGTGGCCACCTCGCCGAGCAGCTCCGCGTCGCCGGTGGCCACGGCCCGGCGCAAGAGCGTGCGCAGCCGTTCGTAGGCGCGCACGTCGTTGTCGTCGTGGACCCGTACCGGCAGGGAGAGGGTGTCCACGGGCGCGCCCCCGCCGAGGGCGCAGCCCACCACGACCAGAGGCGGCAGGGCAGGGCCGAGGACGTCCAGGACCCGTCCCTCGCGCTGGGCGAACAGCACCGGGCGGTCGTCGAGCATCAGGGGATCGCAGGCCAGCTCGGCCCGCACCGCCAGCCGGGCGATCGTCTCCGGCTCCAGGAGCAGGGCGTAGGAGCCCGCGACCGCGCGGATGGCGGCGATGACATCGCTGGTCGAGCTGCCCATGCCGAGGCCCACGGGGACCTCCCCCGTCAGCCGCAGCTCCCCGCCGCAGGGCGGCTCCCCGCGCCGCCGCGCGCACTCCTCGACGGCGAGGGCCGCCGCCCTGCGGGCCTTCGTACGGCCGGCGGGGACGACGTCGAGCTGCTCCGCGCCGGAGTCCGGATCGCGTACGAACTCGGCGCGGCTGCCCAGTCCGGCCAGGGGCAGGGTGACCAGGCCGGCGCACCTGCGTCCGGCGGTGTCGAGGAAGACGCCCTGGAGGATCTCGCCGTGGTGGCAGGGTGCGTACCCGGTGCCGGTCCCGTCGGGGAGGGCACCGGCACCGGGTACGGTCCGGTGGGCGGCCGGGATCACGCGCGGCCCACCGTCCGGTAGCGGTACAGCGTGGTCGGGTCGGCGCTGAACTGGGAGAAGGGGAACGGCTCGGCGGAGAGCGCGGTCACGCCCCCTCCCAGGAAGGCGCGGGCCACGGCGCTGCCGCTCTGCGCGTAGACGACCAGGGGGACGCCCCGGGTGCGGCAGCGCTCGAGGACGGTGTCGAACGAGCCGTTGCTGAGGGTCATTCCGGTGGCGACGACGGCCTCCGCCCGGTCCAGGACCTCGTGCATGTCGGTCGTGACCGGGTCCCCCCACTGGGTGGTCCTCAGGTTGAAGTCGCAGAGCAGCGGTACGCCGCCGCGCTCGCGGATCGCGGCGACCAGCGGGTTGACGACGCCGATGAGGCCGACCCGTGCGCCCTCCTCGATGTTCAGCAGCCCGGCGATGGCCGCGTCGCGGGCCTTCGCGCGGACCTCCGGCGTCCCGGCGGGCAGGACGACCGGCTCGGCATGCCCCGCCGCGGCGGCGGCGCGGTGCGGGTGCGCCTCGGCGAGGTAGGCGTCGAGCGCCGCCATCCGCAGCGGGCGGGGCGCCTCGCGCAGCAGGACGTCGAGCGGGGTGCCGGAGGAGTCCCGGCAGACGGCCGGGTCGATCTCGCCGGCTTCGAAGGCGCAGCCGCCGAAGGAGCCGCCGAGGCGGACGAGTACGTACTGGTTGAGGTAGGTGGTGTCGCCGCCGGCCAGCCGGGTGCCGTGGTGGATCCAGAACACGCTGGTCGCGACGAGCGTGGAGGGCAGCGGGCCGCGCTCGCCGGCCAGCACGGAGGCCGTCAGGGCCTCCACGGTCCGTACGTCGCCTATGTTCCCGACGGCGGTGGTGGGTGTGGTCATTGCAGGATTCCTTGTCGTACGGGATACGGGGATTTCAGGGGTCACAGGGTGATCGGCGCGGGCGAGGCGTGGACGGGCCGGCGGTAGGCGACCGCGGGGTGGCCCAGCGCGTCGGTGGTGAGCTCGGCGTCCACCTCGAAGACCTCGGCGAGCCGCTCGGAGGTGAGGACGGCCTCCGGGGTGCCGGTGGCCACCGCCCGCCCGTGGTGCATCAGCACCAGCCGGTCGCAGTACCGGGCGGCCAGCGACAGGTCGTGCAGCGCCACCAGGACCGTCCGGTCGGTGCCGGCCAGCAGTTCCATCAGCTCCAACTGGTGCTTGACGTCGAGGTGGTTGGTGGGTTCGTCGAGGAGCAGTCCGTACGGCTGCTGGGCCAGCGCCCGGGCGAGGTGGGCGCGCTGCCGCTCGCCGCCCGACAGGGCCCGCCAGGACCGGCCGGCGAGTGCGGTGAGCCCGAGGCGGTCCAGCGCGGCGGCGACCACGGCCCGGTCGGTGGCGTCCGGTCCGCGCCAGCGGTCCCGGAAGGGGGTCCGCCCCAGCCCCACGACGTCGGCGACGCTCAGATCGCTGTCGGCGCCGGAGTCCTGCTCGACGAAGGCGACATGGCGGGCGATGCGCCGGGCGCTCCAGCCCCGGACGCACCGGCCGTCGTAGGAGACGGTGCCCGCGTCCGGGACGCGCAGGCCCGCCAGGCAGCGCAACAGGCTCGACTTCCCCGATCCGTTGGGGCCGAGCAGCCCGACCGTCTCGCCCGGTGCGATGTCGAGGCCGACCTCGCGGACGACGGACGTGCCCGCCACCGACCAGCTCAGCCGTTCGGCGGTGATCCTCACAGCTCACCCCGCTTGCGCAGGACGAGCAGGAAGAGCGGTACGCCGAGCAGGGCGGTGATCACACCCACCGGCAGCTCCCGGGGCGCGAAGGCCACGCGGGCCAGCGCGTCGGTCCACACCAGGAACACCGCGCCGCAGAGGGCCGCGTAGGGCAGCAGCACCCGGTGCAGCGGCCCGATCAGGAACCGCACCCCGTGGGGCACGATCAGCCCGACGAACCCGATGGCACCGACGGTCGCCACCGCCACCGCGGTCAGCACGGCCGTCACCACGAGCAGCAGCAGCCTGGTGCGCCGTACGCCGATCCCCAGCGAAGCGGCGGTGTCGGCGCCGAACGCGAGCCCGTCGAGGGCGCCCGCGCGGAGCCAGGCGACGGCCAGCCCGAGGGGCGTGACGGCCGCGCAGACCGCGACGGCGTCCCAGCGGGCCGGGGCCATCGAGCCCAGCAGCCAGTGCGTGACCGCCCGGGTGGTGTCCGCGTCCGCCGAGGCCATGAGGACCAGCGAGGTCAGCGCGGTGAAGAGCTGGCCCACGACCACACCGGTCAGGACGATCCGGACCGAGTCCAGGCCGGTCCTGCGCAGCAGCAGCATCAGCAGGGCGAACGAGAGCAGCGCCCCGGCCAGCGCTCCGCCGGTGATCCCGAGCGTGCCCGCCCCGACGCCGAGGACGACGACGGTGACGGCGCCGGCCGAGGCTCCCGAGGAGACGCCGAGCAGGTAGGGGTCCGCGAGCGCGTTGCGGGTGACCGCCTGGAGCACCGTGCCGCACACCGCGAGCGAAGCGCCGACCAGCGCCGCCATCAGGACGCGCGGGAGCCGCAGGTCCCAGACGAGCGAGTCGACGAGCGGCGGCAGGGGTTCGACGTCCAGGCCGAGCCTCGTGCCGAGCACCCTGGCGAGGTCGGCCCATCCCACGTCCGCCGTGCCGATCCGTACGGAGGCGGCCACCGAGGCGGCCAGTGCGGCCGCCGCCAGGACGAACAGCCCGGCCTGCGCGGGCCCGGACCGGCCGGCGGGAGCCGGTGGGGGAGGGGCCCCGCCGGTCACCACGGTCACGGCCGGCCCGGCGCACCCGGCCGCCCGGCGGGCCGCCGGGTGCAGCAGGTCCACCGGTCCGGGGCGGGGGGCCGCCGGATCCGGGTCAGCGGGCATGTCCGAGGTCCTTCATCCCCGCCGCCAGCAGACCGAGCGCGTGCACGGACCGGACGGACGGGTCCAGTTCGATCCCCGGCACCTCGATGATCCTGCTGTCGCGTACTGCGGCCAGCTGGGAGACGACCGGGTGCCCGGCCATCGCGGCGCGCTTCTCGGCGGCGCTGTCGCCCGGGCGGCCGCGCTCGGAGAGGTCCCCGATGACGATGAAGTCCGGGTCGCGCTTGGCGACTTCCTCCCAGGAGACCTCCGGCCAGTCCTCGTTCACGTCGTCGAAGGCGTTCTTCGCGCCGACGATCCGGCTCATCTCGCTGGGCAGGCCGGAACCGCCCGCCACGTACGGCATGCCGTTGAAGACGGAGTAGAGGTAGACGACGGTCGGCTGGTCCTTGGCCTGCGCGCCGTTCCCGCCGGCCTTCTCCCCGGCTCCCTCCGCCGCCTTCTCCCCGGCGTTCTCCCCGGCCTTCGCGACGGCGGCGCGCTGCTCGGCGGCGAGCTTGCCGGCCCGCTCCTCGGCGCCGAAGACCTTGCCGAGGTTCTCGTAGTCGGCGAAGAGCAGGTCGAAGGCGGTCCTGCCGGGCTCGTTCTGCGTCGGGCAGTCGACGGCGCTGACGAAGGTGGGGACCTTGAGCGCGCCCAGCTCCTCGCGGGTGCCGGCGCGGTCCTTGGTGAAGAGGTCGGTGGATCCCGCGACGACGAAGTCGGGTGTGGCGGCGCGCAGCTGCTCGCTGGTGGCGATCTTCGGGGCGAGGACCGGGACCTTGGCGTAGGAGTCCTGGTACTGCGGCGGGATCTTCGTCTTCAGGTTGGCCGTTCCGGCCATCCGGTCCTGGAGGCCGAGCTCCAGCAGGATCTCGGTCGAGGCCTGGTCCAGGGCCACGGCGCGCTGCGGCGGGCCGTCGAAGGACTGCTGCAGTCCGCAGCTGGTGAGCGTCGTCGTGGCGGCCTTCGAGGCAGCGGGCTCGCCGGCCGAGGAGGAGCCCTCGTTGGCTGCCGAGCAGCCCGCTGTCGCGAGGACGACGGTGAGGGCGATGCCGAAGCGGGCGGGGTGGCGCATGGGTTCTCCGGTCTGGGAGGAGCGTGGGCGTTGTCGTGCACCGGGCAGGAGTGCCGCGTTCGAAGGGTACTGTAATGGTTATCGTTTTCATTAATCCATTCCGGGGGGCGGCTCGCCGACGCCGCGCCCCGGGGTACCTGCCGACAAGCCCGGGCCCAACAGTCCTGCTGGCGAAGGTCGTTGAGACCCGCCTCCGGGGCCGGACCGCGCTGATCCGTGACAAAGAGGAGCATCACACCGTGGCGACTGCACCCGCGCCCACCGCGACCGAGACCGATCCGCCCCCGTCGCGTTCCGTCCTGCGTGACATGGCGTTCCTGCGCCTGTGGTCGGGCACCACCGCTTCCGGCCTCGCCACGTGGGCGCTGCCCTTCGTCCTTGGCCTCGCCGTGCTCCACCGGGAACTCAGCCCGGCCGGTCTCGGCCTGGTCCTGGCCGCGCGGACCATCGGGTTCCTGGCCGCCGTAGCCGTGGGCGGGGTCCTCGCCGACCGCCACTCCCGGCGGGCCGTCGTCCTCTGGTCGGCGCTCGCCGCCGCGGCCGCCGCGCCGCTGCTCGCCGCCGGACTGGGCCGGTCCGTCCTGCTCATGACCTGCTCCGCCGCCCTGGCGGGGGCCGGTCAGGGCGCCTGCCGCCCCGCCTTCCAGGCCCTCACCGCCGAGACCGTCGCCCCCGACCGCCGACAGCAGGCCAACGCCGCCATGACCCTGGCCGTCCGCAGCTCCACGCTGGCCGGCCCCGCCCTGACCGCGCTGCTCGCCGCCTTCCTCGACATCTGGACCCTGCTGATGGGCATCGGCCTGCTGTGGCTCGTCGCCGCGCTCGTGCCGGGCCGGGGCACCGGGAAGGCCCCGGCTCCGGCCTCCGCGGCCGCCGGCGGTCCGGCCCCGCGGGCCTCCTTCCGGGCGGAGTTCGTGGACGGCATACGCGAAGCCCGCCGCCACCCGTGGTTCCTCGCGGGCCTCGCCGCGCTGACGGCGGTCATCTCGCTCGGCTACTCCGCGACCAGCGTCGCCCTGCCGCTGATCAGCCGTGACCGCTACGGCACGGAGTGGGTGCTGGCCGCGGCCATGACCGCGTACACGGTCGGCGCGCTCGGCGGGGCCCTGGTCATCGCCCGCTGGCGGCCCCGCGCCCAGGGCTGGGCCGCGTTCGCCGGGCTCGCCGCATACGGCTTCGCGCCGCTGAGCCTCATGCTGCCGGTGCACCCCGCCGCGGTGGTCGTCGCGTACGCCGTCGCCGGGATCGGGATCGAACTGTTCAACGTGCCCTGGTTCACGGCCACGCAGCGCGAGGTCGCCCCGGACAAGCTGGCGCGGGTCTCCTCGCTGGACTTCCTGGTCTCCTACGGGCTGGCCCCGGTCGGCCTGGCCCTGATCGCCCCGGCCGTCACCGTCTTCGGCGTCACACCGGTCCTCGCCGTCTGCGCCGCCGCCTGTTTCCTCGTACCGGCCGCCGCGGCGCTGGTTCCCACGGCCCGCAACTTCGCCCGTACGCCCGCCACGCCCGCCACGTCCGACTGAGCCCGTGCGGCCCCGGCCGATCCCGGCCGGGGCCGCACGGTCCGCGCGATCAGGTGCGCGCGGCCTCGTCGGGCGCGCTGTACGGCGCCGCTCCCGCGAGCGGAAGCGCAGCGCCGGGATCCGGCCTCTTGAGCGTGAGGTGCACCTGGAGTACGCCGACCCACACGAGGGCCGACCCCAGCAGGTGGAGGACGACGGCGAGCGAGGGCAGACCCGTCAGCGACTGCACCAGGCCCACCGCCCCCTGCGCCAGGACCACGACGAGGAAGAGCACCGTCTTGCCGCGCGCGGCGCCGAACCCCTCCCGGGGCAGGGCGGCCAGCAGACAGCAGGTCAAGGCCAGGACCGCCGCGGCCAGCACGCCGTGGACGACGGTCACGACCGTCCAGTCGAAGGGCATGCGCTGCACGTCCGAGGAGTCGCCGGCGTGCGGGCCGGACCCCGTGGCGATCGTGCCCACCACGACCAGTACGGCCGTCACCGCGACGAGGGCCGCCGAAAGGGACCTGCAGCGCGCGGGCGGCAGCGGGGCGCCCGTGGCCGGCGCGTCCCCCTCCGCGCCCGCGTCGGCGCACGCCGCGTGCCAGGTGTACACGGCGGCGGTGAGCAGCAGCGTGGCCGCGAGGAAGTGCGCGGCCACGACGTACGGGCTCAGGCGCATCCACACCGTGACCCCGCCGACGATCGCGTTCAGCACGACGATCCAGAACTGCGCCCAGGCGCCGCGCAGCACCGAGGGCACCGGCTCCTTCTGGAGCCGGGCGGTGATGATGACCCACCCCACCACCGCGCTCAGTGCCCCGGTGAGCAGCCTGTTGCCGAACTCGATCGCTCCGTGCAGGCCCATCTCCGCCGTCGGGGCCAGGGTCTCTCCCGTGCACATGGGCCAGTCGGTACAGCCGAGCCCGGAGCCGGTCACGCGCACGATTCCACCGGTGACGATGATGGCGATGCTCGCCACCACCGACACCAGTGCGGCCAGCCTGACGGCTCTCGTGTCGAGCGAGTACCTGCCGGCCAGCCATGAGAGGGGAGTTTGCACGATCAGCCTTCCTTGTGCCGCGGAACCCCCAGCGTACGCGGCCCGCTTGAGCCGGCTGACGGGGCATCACCCGTGCCGTCCGGGCCCGGTGACGCGCCCGGGCCCGGACGGCGGAGCGGGTGGGAGGGCGGCACACCCTCCCGGTGCACACACCCTCCCGGTGCACGGCCCGGGATCAGGCCGCTGACGGTACGAGGCCCGCTGCCCGGGACCGCCGGGCGTCGCGTCCGGCGTGGAGCGGGGCCGGGCCGACCGGTTCGGCGGCCTGCGGCCCGGTGTCCGTCAGGAGGGCGATGAGCGAGGTACGGGCGCGGGCCACGCGGGAGCGGACGGTGCCGACGGGACAGCCGACGGCCTGCGCCACCTCGGCGTAGGGCAGGCCGAGGAGCTGGGTGAGCACGAAGGCCTCCCGGCGCTCGGCCGGGATGGCCGCCAGGAGTTCCGCCAGGGCGACGCCGTCCTCGAAGCCGGGGACGTCGTACGTCTGCGCCTGCTCGGCGGCCGTCTGCCAGTCGTCGCGGTCCGACAGCCGGGGGCGCGCGGCGGCGTGCCGGAAGCTGTCCACGACGGTGCGGCGGGCGATGGACAGCAGCCAGGTGCGGGCGGAGGAGCGGCCTTCGAAACGGGGGAGCGCGGCGAGCGCGCGGACGAACACGTCCTGGGTGAGGTCGTCGGCGGACTGGGGGTCGGCGCTGAGGTAGGCCACGTAGCGCCACACGTCGCGCTGCAGGGCGCGGATGAAACGGTCGGCCTTCGCGGGGTCGCCGTCGCGGGCGTCGAGCGCCAGCAGGGTGACGGCCGCGTCGGAGCCGGGGGTGTGCCGGGCAGGCTGCCGGGCGGCGGGACGGTACGGGGCGGGCAGGGCAGGAGTCATCGCCACAAGATCCTTACGGGCAAGGGGTGTCCGGCGCCGCGCGCGGCGGGGCCGGTGAAGGGATACGGCCTGCCGGAGGGCACGGCCGATGCCCGAGGCGCGACGGGGAACAGCAGCCGTCAGCGTGCGCTCGGGGAACCAGCTGTCACAGGACAGCGGTTCCCGCGGGCGGACCCCGTGAGGTGATGGTGTGGACGAGCAGGAGCCGGCGCAGCGCCCGGTCGCCCCGCTCACGGCGTACGCGGATCCGCGGGCGGTGCGGAGTCGTGGCGCGCAGGCCGAGGAGCAGGCGCAGGGGTGTCCGGAACCATCCGGCCAGGGCGCGCAGGACACGGAACGCGGCCTGCTCCCCGTAGGCGAGCCAGAGCCCGCACAGCACGGCGGCGAGCAGGTGGGCGGCGAGCATTCCGCCCGGTGACATGCCTCCCATGTCGTGGCCGCCGCCCGGCAGTAGGGCGCCGCTCGCGCCGGAGGACAGGTCCGCCATGTCGTGCGTGGCGTGGTGGGAGTGGGTGCCCGGCAGCGCGGTACCGGGCGGTGGCTGGGACACGCGCGCGCCGATCCCGGCCGCGTCGACCACCCTCAGGGCCTCGCGGGCGGACAGCCCGGCTCCCGCGCCGTCCCCGCACGTCAGGTACTCGGCCCACTGGCGGGCGAACGAGGTCCCGGTCGGCAAGGAGGGCCGGATCAACGACTGGGCCAGGGAGAACCCGCAGTGCAGCACGCCCTGGACGGCCACGGTCGCCGCGGTCACGGCGAGCAGCCCGCGTTCGCGGCCCGCGAGGACCCACGCCACGGCCCCGGTCCCCACGCACCCGCCCGCCATCGCCCACCAGGGCACGGCCGAGCCGGACATGAGGATGTGGCCGATGGCCGCGAGCAGCACGCAGACGGCTGCGAACATCGCAGCCCGAACGGCTCGGGAACAGTGGCCTGGTGACGTCATGGCGGGTTCATCCTTGCACCAGCCGTGCGGAACGCGCCCGTGGGTGCGCGGTTCCTGACAAGTTCTCGAGCCGGTCCTTGGCACGCCTGGCCCGTGCGTCCGGTGTGGCGCAGGGCACACCGGAGAGCGGGAACCGGCCCGCGGCCGCGTCCGACTGCCTTCCCGCCGGCCGAGGTGTTCCGGCACCCGGGGAAGGGAGATTTCTGTGGCGTCACAGGGGACGGCGGCGGCGACGGCCACGTCATCGGGTCCGCGGAGCCGGGCCGAGCGCCGGCTGACCGCACTGCTCACCTGCGCCATGGCGTTCTCGATGCTCCAGCTCTTCCTGCTGGGGGCGTTGGGCCCGCGTCTCGTGGACGGCATCGGCATATCGCCGGCGGTGCTGGGCCTGACGACCACGATCGGGTTCGGCACGGCCGCCGTACTGTCCCCGGCGGGCGGCCGGATCGTCGACCGGATCGGTCCGCGGCGCTCACTCGTCGCCCTGCTGCTGGTCTCGGCCGCCGCACTCGCCCTGATCGGTGCCGCGCCCGGCGCCGGTCTGCTGCTGGGCGCGGTCGCCCTGGGCGGGATTCCACAGGCGCTGGCCAACCCCGCCACCAACAAAGCCGTGTTGGCCGCCGTACCGCCCGCCCGGCGCGGCGCGGTCACCGGGCTGAAGCAGTCCGGGGTGCAGCTGGGTGCGTTCGTTGCCGGGCTGCCGCTCGCGGCGCTTGCCGCCGGAATCGGCTGGCGGGGCGCGGTGTGGACCGCCTCGGGCGCGGCGCTGCTGGCCGGTGGGTGGGCCCTGCGCGGCCTGCCCGCCGACCCGCCGCCGCCCGCGACCCCCGCCCGTACGCCGTTCGTTCCGCGCGGGATGGTGGCCTGGCTCGCGGTCTTCTCGCTCTTCCTGGGGGCCGGGATAGCCTCGGTCAACACCTACCTCGCCCTGTACGGGGTCCAGCGCTTGGGGATGGGTCCGACCCAGGCCGCCGCCCTGGTCGCCGTGCTGGGCGTGGCGGGGATCGGCGGCCGGGTGGCGTGGTCGAAGGCGGCCCGCCCCGGGCGCGCCGAACTGCTGCCCGGCTGGCTCGCCGTGGGGGCGCTCTGCGCCGCCGCCCTGCTGGCGGCCGCGCTGCTGGCGAGCCCCCTGGTGTGGGCCGGTGCCGTGGCGGTGGGGGTGTTCGCCGTGTCCGGCAACGCCGTGTCCATGGTGCTGGTCATGCAGCGTGCCGCACCGGGGCGGGCGGGGCAGGACTCGGCGCTGGTGGCGGCCGGGTTCTTCGCCGGGTTCGCGGTGGGGCCGCCGCTGTTCGGCCTGTTCGCGCAGAGCGGCCGGTACGGGTCCGGCTGGGTGCTGGTCGCGGCGGAGTTCGCGGTGGCGGCCGCCGTGGCCTTCCTCTGGTGCGTACGGGACCGCCGGGACCCCCGGGACGGCAGCGATCGTACGGCTGACCGGCAGGAGCGGACCGCGTGACCTCCGGGGCCTGGGCCGGCCGGGCACTCGCGGCCGTGCTCGAACGGGTCGCGGTCACCGCGGCGCAGGTGGGCCCGCGCTTCCCGCTGTACGCCGAGCCCGGCGACGGGCGGTGGACGACCACCGGCCGCGGCTCGTGGACCGGCGGCTTCTGGGCCGGGCTGCTGTGGCTGCTGGCCCGTTCCACGGGCGCCGAAACCGACCGGCGGGCCGCCGCCGCGTGCACGGCGCGGCTCGGGCCCTGGGCCGAGGCGGACACCGCCACCCGCGGCCTGATCCTCTGGTACGGGACCGCTCCGGCAGCCGACGACGGCGAAGCGGCGGCCCTGCGGGCGCACGCGGCCCGGGCCTGCCTGGCGGCGTACGACCCCGCGCTCGGGATCGTGCCCTGGGGCGGTGCGCTGGGCGGGCCCCGCCTGCTGGCCCGGGCGGACGCCGTGCCCGGAATGGTTCCCCTGCTGGCCGGCGCCGGACCGCAAGGCGCCGCCGCCGCGGCCGGTCACCTCCGGCGCCACCTCGGCCTCTGCCTCGGACCCGCCGGGGAAGAACGGGCCCCCGCCTGGGAGTTCGCCGGCGGGACGGGCTGGCGGCCCTGCGCGGAACCCCGGCCGGGCTGGAGCCGCGGCCGGGCCTGGCTCCTCCTCGCGGTCGCCGACGCGCTGCTCCTCCCCGAGGTCGCCGCGCACCTGCCGGACGACCGGCTCGCGCGCGCGGCGCGGCACCTGCTGGCGCAGGGTGACGTGCTCACCGGCCGGCTCGTCCCGCCGGCCGAGGCCGCCCGGCCGGACGGGCCGCCGGACACCTCGGCCGCGGCGATCACCGCGGTGGCCCTGCTGAAACTCGCCCGCGTGCCCGGCCCCTGGGCGACGGAGTGCGCGTACCGGGCCGGGGCCGTCCTGAAGCGGCTCGCCGAAGCCCATGTCACCGACGGCGCCGCTGCCGGCCGTCCGGCGGGGATGCTGCTGGACGGCTGCTACGACTGCGGCAAGGGGCTGGCGGTCCGGCACGAACTCATCTGGGGCGACCACTTCCTGGCCCTCGGGCTGGCATCGCTGGAGGGGCTCGTCGACATCACCCGCGTGTAGCGGGTTCGCGGCCGCCGTAGTCGCGCAGGACGCGGCGGGCCACGGAGGTGATGTGGAGCTCGTCCGGGCCGTCGAGGATGCGGGCGGCGCGTCCGGAGCGGAACAGCGCGGGCAGTGCGGTGTCCGGACCGAGTCCGGCGGCGCCGTGGACCTGGATGGCCGAGTCCACGACCCGCTGGAGCATCCGGGCGGCGGCGACCTTGGCGAGCCCCACCTCGGTGCGGGCGTCCTGCCCGGCGGCGATCCTGGCCACCGCCTCGTGGACCAGGGGCCGGGTGGTGCGCAGCGCGAGCAGGGCGTCGAAGACGTGCTGCTGGACCAGTTCGTGGTCGGCGAGCGGCCCCCGGGACCCGCGGCGGGTGGCGGCCCGCTCGCACATGAGGTCGAAGGCGCGCTGGGCCTGGCCGAGCCAGCGCAGGCAGCGCAGGGTGCGGCCGAGCGCGAGTCGTTCGCCCGCGATCGCCAGTGCGCCGCCCGGTGCGCCGAGGAGGTGGTCGGCGGGTACGCGGACGCGGTCGAGCTCGATCTCGTACTGGCCCGTCGCGCCGAGCACCGGGAGTTCCCGGACGACACGGAAGCCGGGGGAACCGGTGGGGACGAGGAGCAGCGAGAGCCCCTCGCGGTCGCCGGGCAGACCGCCGGTGCGGCCCATGACGGTCACGAGATCGGCGCCCGCCGCGCCGGAGGTGAACCATTTGCGGCCGGTGACCAGCCAGCTTCCGTCGGGCTGCCGCTCGGCGCGGGTCGTGGTGCCGAAGGGGTCGGTGCCGGGGACGTCCGGTTCGGTCATGGCGTAACAGCTCCGCAACTCCCCGGCGACCAGCGGCTCGAGGTACTCCTCGCGGACCCGGGCACCGCCGTGGCGGCCCAGCATGGTGACGTCGAGCAGCGGAGCGGAACCCAGCGCGGCCGGGCCGTGGTCGCTGGCCCCCTCGGCCTCCGCCAGCTCCGCGTACGCGGCGAAGGACAGTCCGCCGCCGCCCAGTTCGGCCGGCAGGGGCAACGCCCACAGCCCCTCGTCCCGGGCCCGGCCGCGCAGTTCCGCCAGGGCCGAAGCGGCGGCCGGCCCGCCCGCGTCGAGCACCGCCTCGTACGGGACCACCCGCGCGCGGACGAACCGTTCGACCCGTCCCCTCAACTCCGCGCGATCGACGTCCGGTCGTGCGGGCCGGTCGTACGCGGCGCCTGAATCCGTCACTGCATTCCTCCTCATTCCCGGGAACCCATGGGAACGGCTGTCCGACTGTCTGTCCGTGGAACTGGTCGGGTGCGCACGCTCCCGGGTTCCCGCATCCCGTACGACCTGGGCGACGGCCACCGCCGCGCCGGGAGAGGAGAGGCATGGCGTCCCCCGCAACCACGCAGACGGTCCGGCCGCTCGACACACTGCGCTTCGACACCTCGGGGCCCCCGCAGATCACGGACGTCGTCGCCGAACACCTGCGGCTGCTCGGCGCGCGGAGCGAGACCCCCGGCGACCTGGACATGCCGGACCGGATCACGCTCGCCGGAGGCGGGTTCGCGCCCGCGCACGCGACCACCACCTGGGGGAACCCCGGGAGCGGGCTCGTCGACGAGGCGACCGTGCAGGCCGCCACCGGCATGATGGCCGTCCACGGCCGACGCGACGGCGGCCCGCGCGGCCTGGCCGCCGACTACGCGGCGACGGCCACCGCCGTCCTCACCGTCCAGGGGCTGCTCGCGGGCCTGGTCGGCCAGGCCCGCGGAGCCGGGGCCTCCCATGTCACCACCGGCGCGGACCGGGCCGGGCTGCTCGCCGTGTCCCAGTACCTCGCCGCGGCCGGGGCCGACGAGGGCGAGGCCGCCGAACTCGCCCCCGGCGGACCACCCTTCACCTCGGCCGAAGGTGTGCTCTTCGAGCTGGAGACCCTCGATCCGGGCGCCTGGGCGGCGTTCTGGCGGGCGCTGGAGGCACCCACAGACGCGATACGGGCGGGCTGGCGGCCCTTCCAGTTCCGCTACGCCACCGCCTGCGCCCCCCTTCCGGCCGTCCTCCACACGGTGACCCTGGCCCATCCCCTCGTGCGGATCCGGCAGGCGGCGGCGCTCTCCGGCGCCGAGGTGTGCGTCCTGCGCAGCCTCGCCGAACGCGCCGGGGAGTCCGACGGCGCCGCCCCCTGGTCGCTGGAGCCACGGGGAGCCGGTGCCGGCCGGCCTGCCACGCGTCCCACAGGCACCCCAACCCCCTCGCCGGCCCGGCCGCTGGCCGGGCTGACCGTGCTGGAGGCCGGCCGCCGCATCCAGGCCCCGCTGGCCGCGCACCTGCTCGGCCTGCTGGGCGCCGAGGTCATCCGGATCGAGCCGCCGGGCGGGGATCCCCTGCGCGGCATGCCCCCCGCCTGCTCCGGCGTCTCCGCACGCTGGCTCGCCCTCAACCGGGGCAAGCGGGCCGTCGAGATCGACATCAAGGCCGAGGCCGACCGCCGCCGGCTGCGCGACATGGCCGCGCAGGCCGACGTCTTCCTGCACAACTGGGCGCCGGGCAAGGCCGAAGAGCTCGGCCTCGACGCCGACGACCTCGGGCGCGTCAATCCCGCGCTCGTCTACGCGTACACCAGCGGCTGGGCCGACCGGCTCTCGGACGCCCCCATGGGCACCGACTTCATGGTCCAGGCGCGGACCGGCGTGGGCGAGGCCGTCCGGCCCGGAGACGAGCCCCCGGCCCCCTCGTTGATGACCCTGCTCGACGTACTCGGCGGACTGCACGGCGCCGAGGCGGTGCTGGCCGGCCTGCTGCTGCGCGAGCGTACGGGGCACGGCGTACGGGTGGACTCCTCGCTCCTCGGCGCCGCCGACACCCTGACCGCACCCGCCCTGCGGCGCGCGGCGCGCGGGGAGGACCCCAGACGGCCCGCCGGATTCCGGCATCCGCTGGCGACGGCCGACGGCTGGATCGCACCCGCCGACGGGAGCGCCGCGGCCGCGGCGGCGTACGACCTGCGCGAGCTCTCCACGCGCGAGGCCCTGACCCGGCTGCGCGACCAGGGCCTCGGCGCGACCGCCGTCACCACCGACCTCTGCGACCTGCACGACGACCCGCGTTTCGCCGGCTCGATCAGCCGCGACGCCTACGGCGCCCCCGCAGTCCCGAACCCCTGGAGCCTCGCGTGACCGTCGAACTGCACGATCTGCTGCCCGCCGAACTCCGCCGCTCCTGGGTGGTCGACGGCACCTGTCCCGACCTCGACCTCTACAGCCTCTTCCGGGCCCGCCAGATCGCGGACCTGCACCGCACGGCCGTCCTGGACGCCAAGGGCGCACTCTGTTACACCGCCCTGGACCGCAAGGTGCGATGTCTGGCCACCGGCCTCAGAAACCTCGGGATACGCCCGGGCGACGTGGTCGGCGTACAGCTGCCCAACCACCGCAACGCCGTCATCGCCGACCTGGCGCTGGCCGCACTCGGCGCCGTCGCGCTCCCGTTCCCCGTCGGCCGGGGCACGCTGGAGGCCGAGTGCCTGCTGCGGCGTGCCGAGGCCGTCGCCGTCATCGCCGCGGTCGAACACCGCGAGTTCCGCCACGCGGCCGATCTGCACGCGCTCTCCCGCGCCCTGCCCGCCCTGCGCCACGTCATCGCCGTGGGCCCCGGTACCGCGCCGGAGGGAACGACCGCGTGGGCCGGGCTGATGCGGTCCGACCCCAGCGGGTTCGTCCCGGCCCGGCCGGACCCCGACAGCGCCGCCCGCATCCTCGTCTCGTCCGGGTCCGAGGCCGAGCCGAAGATGATCGCGTACTCGCACAACGCTCTCGCGGGCGGCCGCGGGAACTTCCTCGCCTCCCTGATCCCCGACGGCACCCCGCCGCGCTGCCTGTTCCTCGTCCCGCTGGCCTCCGCCTTCGGATCCAACGGGACCGCCGTCACCCTCGCCCGGCACGGCGGCACCCTGGTCCTGCTCGACCACTTCACCCCCGAGGCCGCGGTCGCGGCGGTCCGTGAGCACCGGCCGACCCACGTCCTGGGCGTGCCGACCATGGTCCGGATGATGCTCGAACGCCTCGACGCGACCGGCGAGCAGCTGCCCGCCCCCACGGCCCTGGTCCTCGGCGGCGCCCCGCTCGACGAGACCACCGCGGCCGCCGCCGCGAAGGCGTTCGGCTGCCCGGTGGTCAACCTCTACGGCTCGGCGGACGGGGTCAACTGCCATACGGGACTGGGCAACACGGTTCCCCCGACCGACGCCTCAGGTGTCGTCGCGGGCCACCCCGACCCCCGGGTCGCCGAGATCCGCATCGCCGACCCCGACACGCACGAACCGCTGCCCGACGGCGCCATCGGCGAGATCATCTCCCGGGGCCCCATGACGCCGCTGTGCTACGTGGGCGCCCCCGACCTCGACGCCCGCTACCGCACGCCCGACGGCTGGGTCCGTACCGGCGACCTCGGCTACCTCGACGCCGACAGCGTCCTGCACGTCGTAGGACGGCTCAAGGACATCGTCATCCGCGGCGGCGCCAACATCAGCCCCGCCGAAGTCGAACGCGAACTCAGCTCGCACCCGCGGGTCCGGGACGTGGTCTGCGTCGGCGTCCCCGACCCGCTCATGGGCGAGCGGCTGGCCGCCTGCGTCGTGCCCCGGGGTTCCGTCGCGCCCACGCTCGCCTCCCTCGGCGAACACCTGACCGCGCGCGGCCTGGAGCGGCGCAAGCACCCGGAGCGCCTCCTGGTGGTGGGCGAGCTGCCGCTGACGGCCGCCGGCAAGCCCGACCGGGCGGCCCTGCGGGAACGCCTGGCTAGGAGCGCGCCGCAGACCGGCGACGGTACGAGGGGCCCCGCGCCCCTCGCCCAGGCCGGATGACGGAAGGGCCCGGCAGCACCGGCTGCCGGGCCCTTTCCCGCCGTCGCTCAGGAGGTGTCGGTCAGGAGGTCCCCATGGCCTTCTTGAGCTCGGCCGCGGCGTTGCGGTAGACCGCCAGCAGGTCGAGGTCCTCACCCGGATAGTTGACGATCTTGACCTGCTTGGCGCCCGCGTCGGGCAGGACGGTCCCCGTCGACATGTGCGCGTTGTCCAGCACCAAGGCCGGCTTCTTGGCGGAGAGCTCGGCCAGCTGCGCCGGGGTCACGGCCTCGGGCCCGTACGTGCCCACCGTGGTGACGCCCGCGAGCTTCGCCGACCAGGCGGTGAAGACCTGGGTGACGGCCGAAGGGCTCTTCCCGCCGGGCCAGGCGGCCTGGACGTCCTTGTTCAGCCGCGCGTACTCGGTGTCGAAACCGGCCTTCCACTGCGCGGCGGCGTCCGCCGTGCCGAAGAGTCCGCCCAGCCGGTCGACCTCGGCCTTCACCTTGTCGGGGTCGTTGTCGAGGTTCACCTCGACCAGCTTCGCCTTCGAGCCGGCGGCTTCCTTGATCTTCGCGGCGTACGGCTCGAACGGCGCGTAGAGCACGAAGTCGGCCTGGGCGACGGCGGCGAGGTCCGAGGGCTTGGGATCGTAGTCAGGCGCGTGGTGGACGGACTGGGGCACGATGACCTTGACGTCCTCGGCGCCGGCGGCCTTCGCGAACGCGCCCTCCCAGGTGGTGGTCACGACCACCACGGGCTTGGCCTTCGGGTTCGAACCGCCCTTCCCGGCAGGGGAGTCGGAGTCCGCGTCGCCGCCGCAGCCGGCGGTCATCAGGAGCGCCGCGCTCAGTGCGACGAGGGAAGAGGTACGGACGCGGTTGCGCGCCATGAGTTGATTCTCCGTTCGGGTATGAAATGGACGGCGAGGACGACCGCCCCCGCCGTCAGGACGAGGACCGGCCCGGGCGGCCAGTCCAGCCACAGGGCCAGGAGGAACCCCGTCAGGTTCACGGCCACTCCGATGCCGACCGCCCACAGGGTGATGGACTTCAGCGAGCTGCCGAGCCGGCGCGCGGCGAGTGCGGGCAGCAGGGTCAGGGCGTCGACGAGCAGGGCCCCGGTGAGTTTGATCGCCCCGGCGACGGCGATGGCGACCAGGACGAGCAGCGCCGTGGTCAGGACCCGCACGGGGACGCCCGAGCACTGGGCGAGTTCACGGTCGTACAGCAGCAGGCCGATCTCGCGCCGCCGCCACCAGAACAGACCCGGTACGAGAACGGCGAGCACGCCGAGGACGGCCAGATCGGGGGTGCCCACGGACAGGATCGAACCCCACAACAGGGCGAAGGCCCCGGAGGCGTTGACCCCAGACACGGCGAGCAGCAGGAGCGCGGCGGCGATGGCGAGGCTCATCAGCAGGCCCATCGCCCCCGACAGTCCGTCCGGGGTGCGGGCGAGCGGGGCGACGCCCGCACCGGCGAGGGCGCAGGCGACGAGCGCGCACAGCATGGGGTCGAGGCCGGTGAGCAGCCCGACCGCGATGCCCAGCAGCGCCACGTGCATCATCGCGAACCGCACCGGCATGATGTCGAGCCCGACGATGACCACCCCGATGACGGGCAGGCCGACGGCCGCGAGCAGCAGGGCCAGGCCGGCCCGCTGCACGGGCAGCAGTTGGAGGAGCGTGCCGAGATCGGCGGTGGCGAGGGTCACCGGACCTCCCGCAGCCGCCCGGCGGCCATCTCCAGCACCCGGTCGCACCGTTCGGCCAGCGCGCGGTCGTGGGTCACCACGACCAGCGTGACCGGCAGGGAGGTGAGGACGTCCGCGGCCTCCGCCTGCCCGTCGAAGTCGAGGGCCGCCGTGGGCTCGTCGGCCAGCAGCACCTCGGCCCCGGCGGCGACGCAGCCGATCGCGCGGGCCAGGTACATCCGCTGCAACTGCCCTCCGGAGAGGGTGTGCAGGGGCCGCTGGGTCAGCGCCCCGACCCCGAGCCGGCCGGCGGCTTCGGCCGCGTCCGCCGGGGCCGCGCTGCTCGCCAGCAGCTCGGCGCCGAGCAGGGGGAAACGGCCGGCCGCCGGTTTCTGGGGGATCCAGGCGCAGGCCCGGCGCCGCCAGGCCCACTCGGCGGGGGAGCGGGTGCTCCGCCCGCCGACGAGGATCGAGCCCGAGACCTGGCGGTGCAGGCCGAGCACGGCCCGCAGCAGGGTGGTCTTGCCCGAGCCGTTGGTCCCGGTCAGCGCCACGCGTTCACCGGCGGCGATCTCCAGATCCACGTCGGCGACGGCCTCCACCCGGCCGTGCCGGCAGGCGACCCCCCGCATGCGCACATCCAGCCCGCCCATCACACACCCCTCAGTCGCTCGCTGCCGCGCGGGGAACGGCGTACGTCCGCCTCCCACGCGCCAGTAGTCGGACGCCGCACGCCCTGGGTTCCCGCCAAGCGGAAGGTTCTTCCCCTGGCAGCGGGCGATGCGTTGCGGACGCGACCCGGTGAACCTTTCCGGTCACAGAACTAGGTCCTGTCCGGGGGATCTTCGTGGATCAGTCCGCGTCGTCTGGTGCGGTGCATCGCAAGGCGGAGGATCGCAGCTCGTACTCGGCCGTACTCGCGCGGTCCGACAACGCGGCGAGGTGCCGTGCCGGGCGGCGCGGGCCCGCGAAGATCGCCCGGACAGGGCCTAGCTGTGTTGTCCGGGCAGGTTGGTGACGCGGCTGGCGGGTGTTTGGCCTTGGATGCCGGTGTGGGGTCGGTGGTAGTTGTACCAGTGCAGCCAGTCG